>NZ_QUML01000240.1:0-391 GCF_010907025.1 Rhodopseudomonas sp. BR0G17
GCCGCGGGAGAGTCTGGGTAGGCGGTCCGCCGGGAAAAAATCGACGTCGGTTGTTTCACCGCGGGCTGACGGAGCCGTCAGATCTGTTCTTTCGCAAATGAAGAACAGTTTATAGAAGTCACGCGCGTCCGGCTCGTAGGGTTGCTTTGCCTTGTGGCGGACGCTGTAGAGGCTTCGTGCGGAAACGGCGATTCCGGCCTCTTCCCAAATTTCCTTCACGACGTTTTCTGCCGCGGAGCGACCGACATCGGCAAAGCCGCCCGGAAGTGTCCAGCACCCGTCGCTCCTCTCGCGAACGAGAAGGATCTTGTCTTTCTCGATCACGGCCCCACGGACATCTACTTTGGGTGTGGCGTAGCCCTTGGCGAAGTCCGACACGAGGCCTTCGATC
>NZ_QUML01000241.1:0-391 GCF_010907025.1 Rhodopseudomonas sp. BR0G17
CTCGCGTTGTTCTGCGGTCTCGACGCCTGCGGCCAAGGTCGTCTTGTGGCCGGCGGCGGCGATCTTCGCGATCGCACGGATGCTCATCGCCGATCCCGCTTCCTCGGTCAGGGTGTCGACGAAGCTCTTGTCGATCTTGATCTTGTCGATCGGGAAGCGGTGCAGATAGCTCAGCGACGAATAACCGGTGCCGAAATCGTCGAGCGCGATCTTGACGCCGAGGGCGCGGAGCTGGTTGAGGACAGCCAGCGTCGACTCGGTGTCCTGTAGCAGCAGGGCTTCGGTGATCTCCAGCTCCAACCTGTCGGCCGACAGCCCGGTCCGCGCCAGCGTGGCGGCGACCTTGAGCGGGAAGGTCGAGCGGCGGAGTGGGATCGGCGATACGTTCACG
>NZ_QUML01000242.1:0-390 GCF_010907025.1 Rhodopseudomonas sp. BR0G17
ACCCCATGCGGTCGCGTGGGCGATCGATCAGATAGCGGTCGTGATTGCCGAGCACTACGCTCATCTCGAGCGTCATCAGCAGATCAAGCGTGAGCCGCGGATCGAACGGTCCGCTCGCCATGTCGCCCAGGCAGACGATCGTATCGACGCCCTGCGTGCGGATATCGGCGAGCACCGCTTCCAGCGCCGCGATGTTGCCGTGCATGTCGGCGATGGCGGCGATCCGCATCCGTGGGTCTCTTCCGTCAGGTAGGCGGCGTGCCGTTGAGGTTCAGCACATGGCCGGCCAGATACAGCGATCCGGTGATCAGGATACGCGGCGGGAGCTCGTAGGCAAGCGAGGCGATCCGCCGGAGCGCCGCAGGGACGTCATCGGCGAGTTCGACGCGT
>NZ_QUML01000243.1:0-389 GCF_010907025.1 Rhodopseudomonas sp. BR0G17
CAGCTACACGGTGGACCTCGGCAGCTCCGCGCTGCAACCGTTCGCGGGCCTTGCCTACGTCAACCTCGACACGTCCGGCTTCACCGAGCGGGGTGGGGCGGCGGCACTCCGCAGCGCTGGCGATAGCGTCGATGCGACATTCTCGACATTCGGCCTGCGTGCCAACGGGGCGCTTACGCTCGGCACCACTGCCGTAACCGCGAACGGCATGATCGGCTGGCGGCACACCATCAATAACGTGATCTCGACAGCCACCAATGCGTTCGCAACCGGTAACGCCTTCACGGTGTCGGGCATTCCGCTGGCGAAGGATGCCGCCGTGTTCGAAGCTGGCCTCGGCACTGCCCTCAATCCGAGCACGGCGCTCAGCGTCAACTACTCCGGACAGG
>NZ_QUML01000244.1:0-387 GCF_010907025.1 Rhodopseudomonas sp. BR0G17
GAACTTGCGGATCGGCCTGCGCGGCTCGCCGCGGTCCTCCACCAGATCGGCATGGCGCCGGGTGACCGCGTTGCGATGCTCGCGCTGAATTCGGATCGCTATCTGGAGTACATGCTCGGCGTCTGGTGGGGCGGCGGTGCGCTCAATCCGGCGAATACCCGCTGGAGCGCGGCCGAAGTCGCCTTTTCTCTCGACGATTGCGACACCAACATCTTGCTCGTCGATGATCATTTCCTATCGTGGTGCGACGACCTTCGGGCGCTCAGCAGGTCGCTGAAGACGATCGTTTACTTCGGCGACGGTATCGCGCCCGAAGGCGTGCTGCACGCTGAGCAATTGATGCGGGAAGCCCGGCCGGTGGGAGATGCACGGCGCGGAGGCGATGAT
>NZ_QUML01000245.1:0-386 GCF_010907025.1 Rhodopseudomonas sp. BR0G17
GCCCTCGCCAAGATCTGGCGCAAGGAGTCCATCGAGGAGATGGTCCACGCCGACAAGTTCACCGATCGGATCCTGTTCCTGGACGGCTTCCCGAACATGCAGGTGCTCGATCCGCTGCGGATCGGCCAGAACATGAAGGAAGTTCTCGAGTCCGATCTGCAGGCCGAGCTCGACGCTCGCGCGCTGTATCAGGAAGCGGCAACCTACTGCCACAGCGTCAAGGACTACGTGTCGCGCGACCTGTTCGAAGAGCTGATGAAGGACGAGGAAGGTCACATCGACTTCCTCGAGACCCAGCTCGATCTGGTCGGCCGCATCGGCATTGAGCTGTATCAGCAGCATCACATCGGCGAGGTCGATCACTGATCGCTCGCCCGGTCGTATTT
>NZ_QUML01000246.1:0-386 GCF_010907025.1 Rhodopseudomonas sp. BR0G17
CTGCTGTGATCGGGGCCGAGGCGCAAGCGGACTCGCGCGTTGTTTAAACAGCCGCCCCCCTTAAATTATAGGGGCGCCGAGGTAAGCCGCATTCAATAACGGGTCGGAGCTCCGTCGGCTAATGGAGCCAGACTTTGCTGCCCTTGTCATCGCGCCAGATGTCGGTCACAGATAGGCGCAAATCGAGCATCGCAATCAGCTGACTGGTGGGTAGCGCCAGACGAAAATGAGCCCTACGAAGTCGTTCGCCTATAACAGATATGCCGATATTCAACGCTGCACGGCGATCGGCGGTTCTCGGCGGCGTTTGCATATCACGACGGCAATATCGTGCATTTGGCTGCGGGCTTGCGCCCAATTGCAGTCACTGCGGCCACGTCTTGATC
>NZ_QUML01000247.1:0-385 GCF_010907025.1 Rhodopseudomonas sp. BR0G17
TTCACGTCCCTGTCCGTGTCGGAAACCTCGTCGAGTTAACGGCTCGCGTGATCCGTATCGGGCGCTCATCAATGACGGTCACGGTCGACGTCATCAGCGAAGCACTGATTTCGGGAGAACGCCAATTAGCGGTTCGGGGCACGTTCGAGATGGTTGCCGTCGACGCGGCAGGAAAGCCGACCCCGATCGAAGCAAACTCAACCCATACGCCTGCCCACTGAGGAGACGATTTCGTGAAGCTGCATACCGTCCGAGCCGCCCGTTCTGCCGACCGTCTACCCCGCAACGAGCAGCTTGCCTGGAAGATTGCGGGGGTCGCTGCCGATCCGGTTGCGGTCGAGCCCGCGGTGGTGGAGATGATCGGAAACCGGATTATCGACAATGC
>NZ_QUML01000248.1:0-385 GCF_010907025.1 Rhodopseudomonas sp. BR0G17
GGAGCGGAAGATGATCAATGGGACCAGCGTGGTGATGAAGGCGCGGAGCCGCAGATAGCCGATCAGGATGCCGTTGATGCTGCCGAGCAGCGCGCCGCAAGCGATGGTGGCGACAATCACCGCCGGCACCGGCCAGTTCAACACGTTGAGGCAATACAGCGCGCAGAAGTCGCACAGCGCGAACATCGAGCCGACCGACAAATCGATGCCGCCGACGATCACAACCAGCGCAATGCCGAGCACGACGAAGCCGATCTCGCCGGCCTGGCGCGCGGTGTCGCCGAGCGACGCGGTTGATAGGAATCCCGGAATCGCATTGCTGAGAGCGATCGCCACGACGATCAGCACGATCATCGGGATCGCGGTTTCGGTCCAGCGTTTCGAC
>NZ_QUML01000249.1:0-384 GCF_010907025.1 Rhodopseudomonas sp. BR0G17
TCGCGCACCTTGATGCCCTTGGTCGCGGTGACGATGGTCGCCTTGCCGCCGGACAACTGCACCAGCCGCGGCAGCCAGCCTTCGAGACCGAGGCCGTTGACCACCACCAGCCGGGCGTCGGCGATGGTCTTGGCGTCGGCTGGAGACGGCGTGTAGACGTGAGCGTCGCCGTTCGGTCCGACCAGCGTGGAGACCTCGACGCGATCGGCGCCGACGTTGCGGACGAAATCACCGAGAAGCGAAAAGCTCGCGACCACGCGAACACGATCATCGGCCTGCGCCGGGGCCGCCATCAGCAGCGCCGCGATCAACACCATTCCCCAACGGATCATCGCTCTCAAGCCTCCAGGTGACGGCCGGGAAACAGCTTGCGAACCACTCCGC
>NZ_QUML01000024.1:0-87275 GCF_010907025.1 Rhodopseudomonas sp. BR0G17
GCACGTTCCTGCTCGCCGCGACCGGCGTACTGGCAGGCCGCGTCGCCACCACCCACTGGTCCTATGCCGAAGCACTCGCCGAGCGGTTCGCAGACATCCGCGTCGACACCGACAAGCTGATCATCGACGACGGCGACATCATCACCGCCGGCGGCATGATGGCGTGGACCGATATGGGCCTCACTTTGATCGAGCGGCTGCTCGGCCCGACGACGATGATCGAGACCGCGCGCAGCTTCATCATCGATCCGCCCGGCCGCGACCAGCGCGCCTACAGCGTGTTCTTGCCGCGGCTCCGGCACGGCGACGCCGCGATCCTCAAGGTGCAGCATTGGCTACAGCGGATCGATCTGCCGGAGGTGACCGTCGCGGCAATGGCCGAGCATGCCCGGCTCGAACCCCGCACGTTTCAGCGCCGGTTTCAACGCGCCACCGGGTTCGCGCCGCTGGCGTATTGCCAGAACCTGCGGATCGGCCGCGCCCGCGTGATGCTGGAAAGCACGACGCTGCCGATCGACCAGATCGCCTGGCAATGCGGATACAAGGATCCCAAATCGTTTCGCAAGGTGTTCGCCAAGATCGCCGGCCTGTCACCGGGGCAGTATCGGCAAAGGTTTTCTGCGGCACGCCAGGAGCCCACGCCGCGCCAGCGCAACGTGCCGGCACATGCGGGGTGAACATCGCTGCCCCGCTCGCCCGCCGTTGGATCAAATGATAGGATTAGGCCTGTCAGTTCCGCCTACAGTCCCGAGTCGTTCCGTGTCGGGAACAGTAGAGAACATGGGACGTCGCAGCCGCCAGGGCGCAGCTCCGTCCGTCAGGAGGTCCATTGCCCTACCGAGCCTTTCTCGCCCGCATCCGGCAGTTCTTCGACGGCCCGGATGAGCACCTCGATCTGATCGCCGACGGTCTCGCCGGCGGCCGGTTGCGTCAGCCTGCGACGCCGATGACCGATCAGGAACTGGCAGAGGCGATCCGCGAGTTCAAGAAAGCGCCGCCATCGGCCGACTCGCTGAAGAATCTGGAGGCCAAGCTGTCGCGCGAGGATTAGTCCTCCTCCCGCAGTGCCGCTCAATGCGGGATCGGTCGCGATGCCCGCCGCAGCACCGCAAACACCATCAGCGATACCAAGCCGAGCAGCGCCGACAGCACCGCCGCGCGGCCGTACTCACCGTTGAACACCGCGTTGTAGACCTCGAGCGAGATCGTGTTGGTCTTGCCGACGATGTTGCCGCCGAGCATCAAAGTGATGCCGACCTCGCCGAGCGACCGCGCGGTCCCGAGCACCAAGCCGGCGACGATCGCACCGCGGATGTTCGGCAGGATCACGAACAGGAACGTCTCGAATTCGTTGCGGCCGAGCGTCCGCGATGCCTCGCCGAGGCTTCGGGACACGCTGGCGATCGCCGCCTCGATCGGCTTCACCACCAGCGGCAGGCCGGCGATCACCGAGGCCAGCAGGACGCCCTCCACCGAGAACACGAAGCTGAAGCCGAAGCTGGCGTCGAGCCACTGCCCGACCGGGCTGCGGCGTCCGAGCAGCAGCAACAGAAAGAAGCCGAGCGCGATCGGCGGAAACACCAGCGGGATCGTCACCACCGCGTCGAGCACGGTGCGGCCCGGCCACGATCGCTGCGCCAGCGCCCAGCCGAGCAGCGTGCCGAGCACGATGTGCAGCACCAGCGTTGCTGCGGCGATCTTCAGCGACAGCAGCGCGGGCGCGATCAGCGCCGGATCGCGTAGCGCCTCGATCGCAGCAGCCAGCATCGCGGCCTACAGCCCGTAGCGCTGCAGGATGGTGCGAGCCTGCTCGGTGCCGAGGAATTGCACGAAACCCTCGGCCGCCTTCGTGGCCGGGGCCCGCACGCCGCAGACGATCTCGGCCGGATCGTACAGCTTGCTGTCGACCGCGACATAGCCGCCGATGTTGCCCGCTGCGCCGATCGCATCGGTGGCGTTGATGAAGCCGGCATCGACCTCGCCGCTGGCGACGTAGCTCGTTACCTGCGGCACGGTGGCGACCGGCACCAGGCGGGCATCGATCGTTGCGGCCAGCCCACTGCGCTCGAGAACCTGCCGGCCGGCCTTGCCATAGACGGCGCTAGCCTGATCCGGAATGCCGATCCGCTTGAACTCGGGGGCCGCCAGATCTTCCGGCTTCGCGAGCGTCAGGCCCTTGCGGTAAGCGATCACCAGCCGGCCAAGGCCGAGCGGCGCGATCAGCGCAAAGCCGAGATCCTTGGCCTTTTCCAAAACAGTCTTGTCGCCGCACACCAGAGCAATCTGCGTGCTTTCGCGCGCCTGCGTCAGCACCTGCCCCATGTGGCCGTAAACCTGCAGAAGCTTGTCACCCGACTGCTTTTCATAGGCAGCGGCCAGTTCGACGATCGGCCGCCGATAGCCTGCACCCGCGGCCAGCGTCGTTTCGTCCGCAAATGTCGGCGCCGCGAACGACACCAGAGCCACAGCCATCACCGCCGATCTGATCGACCACACCATTCCAAACCCCTCGCCCTTGCATCCGCTCGCCGACCTCTGGCTAGCAGAGACAGCGATCGTTGTATATTTCACTATACAACGATCTCGCTGGGCAGACAGGCAATGGAGAATGGGACGGACGACATCGCGCTCCGCGTCCGGACACCGCTGAGCGGGCCGGCGGGACCGTTCTGGCTCGACGTCGACTTGAGGATCGCGCCGGGATCGCTGGTGGCGATCCCCGGTCCCTCGGGTGCCGGCAAAACCACCCTGCTCAGGGCCGCGGCGGGGCTGACGCGACCGGCAGAGGCCCGCATCCGCGTCGGCCGAACGCTGTGGAGCGACAGCGCGGCGCGCGTGAACCTACCGACGCGAAAGCGCTCGATCGGACTGGTTTTTCAGGACTACGCGCTGTTTCCTAACATGACGGTGCGCGGCAACGTCGACTATGCGATCGGATCACGGGCCCATCGCAATGAGGTCGACGAGCTGCTGCAACTGGTCGAGCTTGAGGGGCTGGCCGACGCCATGCCGGACCGGCTGTCGGGCGGACAGAAGCAGAGGCTGGCGCTGATCCGCGCGCTCGCGCGTCGGCCGTCATTGCTGATGCTGGACGAGCCGCTGTCGGCGCTGGATCCGGCGATGCGGCGCAAGCTGCAGGACGATCTGCTCCGGCTGCATCGCCGCTTCGGCACCACCACCCTGCTGGTCAGCCACGACGCATCCGAGATCCTTCGCCTCGCCGACCGCGTCGTCCGGCTCGAGCACGGCCGCGTAGTGTTCGACGGCAGGCCAGCGGAGTCGCTGGTCGCCGCGCTGGGCCGCGATCCATTTGTCGTCACCGGCATCTACCTCGGCGAGCGCGACGCGAGCGGCGTCTGCACGGTGCTGGTCGACGGCCGCAAGTTGGGGCTCCGCTTGTCCGAAGCAAGCGGGCTCGGCATTGGCGATCCGGTAACACTATGGATCGATCAGGCCGTGGTACAGCGCTCCTCGCCGGCGCCTGATGAGCAGCTCAAGGCTTATCCGGCTTCGGCGGTTGCCGCGGCTAAGCTTCCTCGCACTTGACGACGATCTTAAACACACCGCCGCATTGCGGGCACGCGTAGTCGCGAAGCTCGTAGCCTTCCACAAGTGGGCGCGCGCGCAACAATTCCGTCGCAGATCGACAGACCGCGCAGTTACTGCTGCTACTCGACACCGCGGCCCCCACCACCCGAACCGCGGCTGTATAGCCTGATCCACACGCCGCGTCGCAACTGATCAGCACACGGCGCCTCGTTATTTGGGCGCGCTCACCCCGCAACGGTATTTGGTAACAGCATCATTCCATGAGGCAGAATGAAATAGCTCAGCATGACGTGCAGCACCTCAGAACTGCACGCCCCGGGTGAGCGCGCCGTCGACCACCACATTGGTGCCGGTGATGAAGCTGGCGGCACGGCTGGCGAGAAACACCACGGCGTTCGCCATCTCCTGCGGCGTGCCCATCCGGCCGGTCGGGTTGAGCGCGAGCGCGGTGTTGTAGAGATCGGGGTTGCCGTTCTTGATCTGCTCCCAGACGCCGCCCTCGAAGTACGTATTGCCGGGCGAGACCGTGTTGGCACGGATGCCCTTGCCGGCGAGCTGATAGGCCAAACCCTGGGTGTAGTGAATGATCGCCGCCTTGAAGGTGCCGTAGGGCCCGGCGGCAAAATCGATCTCCCGCCCCGACACGCTGGAGACGGTGACGATCGCCGGCTGCTGGCTCTGTTCGAGAAACGGCATCGCGGCATCGACCA
Source organism: Rhodopseudomonas sp. BR0G17 (assembly GCF_010907025.1). Taxonomy (NCBI): domain Bacteria; kingdom Pseudomonadati; phylum Pseudomonadota; class Alphaproteobacteria; order Hyphomicrobiales; family Nitrobacteraceae; genus Rhodopseudomonas; species Rhodopseudomonas sp. BR0G17. Next base: position 4,260 of record NZ_QUML01000024.1, read on the forward strand.
GCCGCACCGTGCCCATCATGTCGGTGGAAAAGCCCTTCGCCCAGCTCTCTTCGTCCGAGCCGATCGCCAGCGCGCTGACATTGGCGACCACCACATCGATGCCGCCGAGCTTGGCCGCCATGTCGGCAACCCACGCCTTCATGCCCGGGCCATCGGAGACGTCGACGGCACTGCCGAACGCCGACACGCCGTTCGCCTTCAGCGCAGCGACCGCGCTCTCGACCTCGGCCGCATTGCGCGCACATAGACCGACATGCGCACCTTCCGCCGCGAAGGTCTCGGCGATCGCGCGGCCGATACCTTTGGTGCCGCCGGTGACGAGTACCTTGGCGCCTTTCAATCCCAGATCCATGCTCGCTCCCTTTGGTTAGTAGTTGCCGGCCACAGCCTGCACCAGCGGCCGATAGCTGTGCGGCATCCGCATCGCGACCAGATCCTTTCGCCGCACCACGTTGGTCGGATACACGCTGTCGAGATTGGAGGTGTCGATCGTCGCGGTGGCGACGCCCTCCTCGCTCCCGATCAGCGCCTCACGGCGCGGAAATTCGAACGTATCAGGCCCGAACACGCCGCTCAGCCCCGGATAGCCGCGCGCCATATCCGCCACATTGGCGAACGCGAAGAACACGTTGTTTTCGCCGGCGCGGACGCGGAAGTGATGCCAGTGATGCGGATCGGCACCGGTCGGGATCGGCGCCGGCTGTTGGACGCTGGTGCCGGCATGCGGCGTGCTGAACCGCGTCGCAATCGCTGCCGGGCACGCGATGATGTCGCAGCCGCGCAGCGCCAGCACGCGGCCGGCTTCGGGAAACATCGCATCGTGGCCGATCAGCAGACCGACGCGGCCGAGCGGCGTATCAGTCACCACCAAGCTGTCGCCGGGCTGTGCCCAGCTCCGCTCATCTTCGGTCAGATGAGTCTTGCGATAGGTCGTGAGCCTGCCGTCCGGCGCGACCAGCACCGCGCTGTTATACAGAATTTCGCCGTCGCGCTCGGCGAGACCGCAGACGAGATACAGCGACAGCTCGCCCGCGAGTGCCGCAAGCCGGTCGGTAGCGGCGCACGGCACAGAGATAGCAAGCCTCTTCGGATCATCAAACCCGGTCAGGCTAAGCTCGGGAAACACCACCATCTCGGCGCCGTCCGCTCCCGCCTGGCGCGCCAGCGTCTCGATCCGATCGAGATTGGCATTGACGTCGCCACTCGGGGCGAACTGCGCAGCGCTGAGCTTGGACCGCTTGCCCTTCGGCCACGCCTCGTGTCCGTACAGCCCGAAGAAGTCGTACGGATTCCAGCTGAAGGTGCCGGTCAGCAGTTCGGGATATAGCTCCGGCCGCCGCTGCCGGAACACCGCCTCGCCGCCGATCCTCCGCGCCCGCGCCGCTTCCAGGTCGATGTCGGCGAAGGCAACACCATCGCCGCCATCGATCACCGCAGCGATGCCGCCATCCGGCGCGATCACGCAGCTTCCGCCGGAGAATTGCACGGTGCGCTCCAGCCCCCAGCGGTTGCTCTCGATCACGTAGCACGAATTCTCGAACGCACGGCTGATCCAGTATGGCGCCGGGGTCCGCTCCGCCAGCCAATTGGAGATGTGGCAGATGATGTCGGCGCCGCCGAGCGCCATCAGCCGCGCGGTCTCGACGAAATGGATGTCCATACAGATCAGCAGCGCGATCCGCCCGATCGGCGTGTCGAACACCTGATTGTGCAGATCACCCGCGGCCGACCATTTCGGCTCGGAGATATAGGGATGCGTCTTGCGGTGACGCCCGATCAATCCCTCCGGGCCGATCAGGACGGCGGAATTGTAATAGATGCCGTCCTCATCGACTTCCGGAAGGCCGACGACGATGTAGCAATCGTGCTTGCGCGCCAGTTCGGCGAACCGCGCCGTGGTCGCCCCCGGGATCGGCTCGACGAACGGCGCCACCTCGGCGCGGTCGTACCAGCAATAGCCGGTGGTGCCCATCTCCGGGGTGACGATCAGTTTGGCGCCTCCCACCGCCGCCTCCTCGCACAGCTCGAGCAGGCGCGCGATGTTGCGCTCCTTCTCGGCCATGATCGGCTCGAACTGGACGGTAGCGACCTTCAGCAATTGCGACATCGCCGTCGCTCCCCTCACACCAGGAACGACTTCTTGATCGACGCGCCGAGCGTGTACTTCGGATCGACCATGTTGCCGAGCCGGACGCGGCCGGCCTGCGTCAGCAACATATAGGCGTCGATTTCGTCGAAGCCGTAATCCGCCGCCATCCAACGGCACAGCTCGCGATAGGCGATGCGGGCGGCATCCTCCATCGGCCGCGCCGAACCGATCGTCATGATGAAGTCCTTGGTCTCCAGCCGCGGCCAATGGATCGGCCAGCCCTTGATCAGATCGATCTGCACCGTTGTCACGGTCGGATGCTCGATCGCAACGCCGCACAGTTCGCCGTCGCCCTGTGCGGCATGGCAATCGCCGAGATACAACAGAGCGCCTGCGGTATTGACCGGCAGATAGATGATGGCGCCGACACCGACATCGGGCAGATCCATGTTGCCGCCGTAGTAGTCCGGAACCAGCGACGAGATCGCTTCGATCTCCGGCGAGGTCCCAATCGTGCCGATGAAAGGCTCATACGGCAGCGTAATCTTGTCATTCCATTTGGTGCCGTGCTCGGCGGTGATTTCGAGCTTCTTGACTCGCTCCGGCAGCGGCGGATTGAGCAGCGCGGTGTTGCCGGTGCCGACAAGGCCGCCGAACTCGGGCATCACCACCGTCGTGCCCCGCGGCTGCGGGCCGCGCGGCACGATGCTCTCGATGTACACCGCCAGCGTGTCGCCCTTCTCGGCGCCATTGACCCAGATCGGGCCGTTCTGCGGATTGAGGAACGGGAAGTTCAGGATCTTCGACGGAACGTCGGTCTCGCTCTTGATCGCGCCTTCAAACGCATCATGCGTTTCGGCCGCCACCACCGCGCCGGGATCGACGGTCAGGACCTTGTCGAAATAAGGTCCATAGACGTAGTGATACTTGCCCTGCTGCGCCTCGGTGAGCGTGTGGGTCGCGCCACGAACGCCCTTGGCGACGCCCTTGCGCGCCATGATCGATTCAGTCTGCCAGGCCATGTTGGTCTCCTTGGTTGAAATCAGCTCACACCGCGAGGTGGCGGCGCATTTCGGCCTCGTCGTCGAGCGCGGCGCGGTCGAGGTCGGCAACGATCCGGCCCTTGTCCATGACGTAGCAGCGCTGCGCCATCGCCCGGATCATGTCGAGGTTCTGCTCGACCAGGATGATGGTGACGCCGGTTTTGGCGTTCAGCGCGACCATGTCGCGGGCGATATCCTGGACGATGTTCGGCTGAATGCCCTCGGACGGTTCGTCGAGCAGGATCAGTTCGGGATCCGCCACCAGCACCCGGCCGATCGCAAGCTGCTGCTGCTGCCCCCCGGACATCGTGCCGGCCCGCTGGCTCCAACGCTCGCCGAGGATCGGAAACGTCTCGATCACCTCGCGGCGCTGCTGCTCGGTGAGCCGGCCCTTGATCGAGGCGCCGACCGCGATGTTCTCGGCGACGCTGAGCCGCGGAAACACGTCACGGCCCTGCGGCACGTAGCCGATGCCGAGCCGCGCGCGCTTGAACGCCGGCAAATGCTCGATGGCATCGCCGCGGAACACGATCGAGCCGTCCATCGCCGGGATCAGCCCGATCAGGCTCTTCATCAGCGTCGATTTGCCGACGCCGTTGCGGCCGATCACCGCGATGATCTCGCCTTCCCGGACCTCGATCTCGAGGCCTTGTAGCACCGGCTTGCCGCCATAGCCGGCCCGCAGTCCCACAGTGTTGAGGATGACTTCCTTACGCATGGTGATGAGCCTGCCCGAGATAGATCGCCGCGACCCGCTCGTCGGCGACGATGTCGTCGATCGAGCCCTGTGCGAACACTTGACCGAGATGCAGCACGGTCACGCGCTGCGCGACCTGGCGGACGAACGCCATGTCGTGCTCGATCGCCAGCACCGTCATGCCTCCGGCATTGAGCCGCTTGACCATCTCGCCGGTCTGGAACGTCTCTTCCGGTGACATCCCCGCGGTCGGCTCATCGAGCAGCAGCATCCGCGGCTTCAGGCTGGTCGCCATACCGATCTCCAGCCACTGCTTCTGACCGTGGCTGAGATTGCCCGCGGTCTGCTTCTGCTCGGCTTCGAGGCCGAGAAACGCCAGCAACCGATCGATCTCCTGATCGAGCTCGGCGCCGTGCCGCGTCCGCTGCAGCGCGATCTCGAGGTTCTGACGCACCGACAGCCCCTTGAACACGCCGGGCACCTGAAACTTCACCGAGAGCCCGCGCGCGATCCGCGCGAACGACTTGAGCGCCGTGATGTTCTCGCCCGCGAAGAAGATCTCACCGGAGCCGGGCGCGTATTCGCCGAGGATCAGCCGGAACAGCGTGCTCTTGCCGGCACCGTTGGGGCCGATCAGGCAGTGGATCTCGCCAGTCTCGAACGACAGGTTCACCTGATTGGTGACGTGCAGGCCGCCGAAATGCTTGTTCAGGCCGCGGAGTTGCAGCAGCGCCATCAGTTCCGTCCTCCCTTGGCGCGGGCGACGAGCCGGCCGATCACGTTCATTGCTCCCAGCACCAGGCCATTCGGCGCAATCAACACGGTGAGCACCAGCAGAAGCCCCATCACCACCAGTGCGTATTGGCTGCCGTAGATCGTCAGGGCTTGGAAACCGGCGAGCACCACCAGCGTGCCGACCAGCGTCGAGGTCAGATCACTGCGCCCCCCGACCGCGACCCAGATCAGCGGCAGCGCCGCCGACGTCATGCCCATGCTCGATGGCGTGATGTACTGGCCCCAGGCGGTGTAAAGCACGCCCGACAGGCCGGCGAGCCCAGCGCCGATCACGAAGTTGATGAGCTGATACTTGCGGATGTCGTAGCCGAGCATTTCGGCGCGCTCCGGATTCTCCCGGATCGCCACGATGACGTTGCCGAACGAGGAGTTCACCAGGATGCGCAGGCCGAGATAAACAACAACCACCAGCGCCAGGACGAGGTAGTACAACCCGACATCGGCGAACAGCACGATCGGCCCGTCGAACCAGGGGATGGTGATCGGCGGCATTCCGCTCATGCCGTTGAAGCCGTTCAGCCGCGCCGCGCCGATCCGCCATTCCGGTCCGGCGGTCTGGGCCATGAAGCGCTCCAGCATCAAGGTCACGGCGAGCGTGACGATGCCGAGGAACACGCCTTCGATCCGGCCGAAGAACATGAAGTAGCCGAGCAGCAGCGCCACCACCGCGGCGATCGCGATCGCTGCCAGCACCGCGACCAGCGTGAAACCGTACGCCGCGCCGAAGTTCAGCGTCAGGATGCCGTAGCTGTAGCCCGCGATGCCGAAGAATGCGGTCTGGCCGAATGACAGCGCACCGCCGTAGCCCCAGATCAGGCAAAGGCTCAGCGCAATGAACACCCAGACAAAGAAGTACGCGGTGTTGCCGACGGTGTAGCCGTCGCTGAACATCGGATAGGCGAGCGCGCCGAGCAATGCCAGCACGAACACCGACCAGAACAGCTTGCCGCGACCTTTGGTCTGCGGGCCTTCGAGCCGGCGGAAGAGAGAGATCAATCCGTTCACCCTCGCCTCCCTCAGGTCCGTTCGCGCAGCAGGAAGCCGGAGATGCCTTTCGGCAGTACCCGGACCACAATGATCACCGCGACCAAGAGGCCGATCTGGCCGAACAACTGGCCCTGCCAGGAGGTCATCGCCGACTTCACCACCGCGAGGACCGCAGCAGCCGGCGCAGTGCCGAGAAACACATCGGCGCCGCCGATCACCACGGTGACGAACGCCTCCATCAGGAAGGTCGCGCCCATCGTCGGCACCAGCGTCATGGTCGGCGCGTAGAGCCCGCCGGCAAGCCCGGCGAGGCCGGCACCGCAGGCAAAGGTCAGGCTGTAGATCCAGCGGGTGTCGACGCCGAGCGCATCCGCCATATGCGGCACTTGGATTGTGGCGCGCGCCTTCACGCCGAACGAGGTCCAATTGAACAGCGCGTACAGTGATCCGAGCACGCCGAGCGCAGCCAGGAACAGCACGATCCGATAGATCGAATACGAATAGGCGCCGACCTGAAAGCTGCCGAACGGCGTGCCGACGCCGGCCATGGTCGAGCCGATCACGATGAGCGTGCCTTGGGTGGCAATCAGGCTGAGGCCCCAGGTCGCCACGATGGTGTCGAGCGGACGTTCATACAGATGCCGCACCACCACGAACTCGACCAGCATGCCCACCACCGCGGACACCAGCGCACCGGCCAGGATGGCGAGCGGCAGCGGCAATCCGGCGTGCACGGCGGTGGCGGTGACATAGGCACCGCACATGATGAACTCGCCGTGGGCGAGATTGATGACCCCCATCATGCCGAAGATGACGGCGAGCCCGCAGGCCGACAGCACCAGGAAGGCGAAGGCGTCGGCGAATTGATACAGCGCCGCGAAGGCGAAGGTAGCGATGTCCATCTGACGTCCAGCAAGGTGGGCGTGGAAGGCCGCAGCTCCGGCGGCCCGACGAAAGTCCGTTGGAGGCAGAGCAGCCGCTCCGGCGCGTCAGGGTGCGCCGGAGCGGGCCGCCGCACTTACTTGGGCGGCGGGTTCGACGGCGTGTATTGCGCCATCGGATCCTTCTTGGTCAGGTCACAGCCGGCCTCGCCAAGCCAATACGGCTTGATGTCCGGCCAGACTTTCGGGAAGTCGATCGAGTGATCGGCATTGACGTGCGCCAGATAGATGGTGTGCGACATGTGCTGGCTCTTCGGGTCAATGCAGACCTTGCCTTCCGGCGCATCCATGCAGACGTCACCCTGCGCGATCACCTTGCGGATCTCGTCGCGATTGGTCGACTTCGCCCGCTCCACCATCTGCTTGTAGAGATACACCGCAAGGTAGGAGTTCTCGGCCTCCTGATTGACGTACGGCTCGTTCGGGAACTTGGCCTTGAATTTGGCCAGGAACGCCTTGCTCTGCGGCGAGTCGATCTCCTCGATGTAATTGGTGGTGACGTACATGTCCTTCAGGCTCGGCGGCTTGAAGCGCTTGTGCTCGTAGCCCTGCCCGACGTTGACAGAGGACGCCATCGGCAGGTTGACGTTGGCAGAAGCAGCCTGTTCGTAATACGAAGCCTGCGCGGTGCCGACCAGCAACGTCACCACGAAGTCCGGCTTGGCCTTCTGGATGTTCTGGATGCTCTGCGAGAACTGCGAGACGCCGAGCGGGATGAACTCCTCGCCGGCCATTTCGCCGCCGTGCAGCTTGACGATGTTGCGCACCCACTCGGCCGAGATCTGGCCGAAATTGTAGTCGGCGGCGAGCGTGTAGACCTTCTTGCCGTACTTCTCCATCATCCAGGGGATCAGCGTCGAGAATTGCTGCTCGGGCACCGCACCGGTAACGATCATGTGGCCGTCGCAGACGCCGCCTTCATACTGATTGTTGTAGAAGGCGAGACCGTTAAGCTGATCGACGATCGGCCGATAGGCTTCGCGTGAGGCCGAGGAGAAGCCGGCGAACACCGCGTCCGCTTTGTCCCGCTGCAGCACCCGGCGCATGAATTCCTGATAGCGGGTGTTGTCGGACTGGGTGTCGTACACCACCAGTTCGAGCGGCCGGCCCATGATGCCGCCGGCCTTGTTGATCTCGTCGGCGGCGAGCTGGATGGCGTGGACCTTGCCGATCGTCGCCACCGCGAAATCGCCCGATTGATCCTCGAGCACACCGAGCTTAATCGGCTTCTCCGCGGCGAACGCCGCCCCTGACGCGAGGACAAGCGTCCCCGTGAGGACTGCGGCATGCAGTCCCCGTAATACAGTTCCGGTCATGTTGCTGTCTCCTACATCGCTCGTTTGTCGCCACGGTGCAGCGGCGGAGTGCCGGTGTGGCCAGTCGAATCGGGCGGCCTCGCCCGTCGGCTCAGCAGATCCTCGCAGTAACTCTCCAGGCTCTGCCTCACGCGCATGCTCTCCCGGCGGATCTGGTCGTAAGCGCCGTCTTCGTCGAGGCCGCTGTCCCGCATCCGCTGGACCACGGCGCGCAGCACGGCCCTGCGGCCGCGACGGCGCTCCTCGAGCGTCTGCAGGCGCTCCTGCATCCCGCCACGCAGGAGAAATTGGTTGATGCCCATGAACAGCGCCGAGTACACGGCGCCGCCGTGCACCGGCTTGCGCAGGAACGCGGTGGCACCGAGATTGACCAGTGCCTTCAGCCGGCTCGGCGCCTCGACGCCGACCAGCCCGATCACCGGCACCGGCGGCAGCTGCGACAGCGGATTGAGCTCGATCGCCAGGACACCGTCGAGATCGCCGTCGACGAACAGCATGTCGCGATCAGGCACCAGCGAAGTAAGGTCAACCTGAGCCCGTCCGTCGACGATCGCGGCGATCTCGCAGCTGACGCCGAGCTTGGCCAGCGTCGGCTCCAGCGCGCCTTCCCTGCCCGTGCGCTCCATCACCACGAGCGCGCGGCCGCCCTTGAAGTTCTGAACCGGTCGGAAGGTCATGACTTCACCAGCCTCAACAATGGAGAACGCATAGCGGCGGCGAACCGCGGCGAGGTTTGCACCAGATACGGATCGGGCGCGATCGGCTCAGGCGCTTCGAGCAGCACTTCGAATTGACCCGCCGCCGTCGAACGTCCGATCCGCGGCGTCAGCCAGGCGTGATAGGTCTGCGGATCGATCCGCACCTCCCCCTGGGGAGCGATCAGGCGCTGATCGGCGACCGCCGCGCGCACCGCGCTCGCTTCATCGGTGCCGGCCTGCTGCAGAGCGGCGGCGAGCAGCTTGACCGCGATGTAGCAGGCTTCCGCATCCGCCGACGTCGGCGGCGCATCCGGAAACTTCGTCGCGTAAGCCTGGGTGAAGGCATCGTTGGCGGCGCCTGCCAGCGAAGCGAAATACACGCTCGACGACAGATGCCCGTCGACCGCTTCGGCGCCGATTTCGGAAAGCTCCGGCTCGGCCAGGGTGCAGCTCGCCACCGGAATCTCGGCAGCCTGATCGATGCCGCGCGCCCGGCAGGCCGCACGAAACGCACGGAAGAAGGCGTAGGCGCTGGTACCGATCAGATTGTTGAACACGAAATCCGGGCGCTGCTCCAGGATCGCCGCGACGGCGCGATCGACGTCTGTGTCCCCGACCGCAAGATAGCGCTCCGCCAGCACCGCGCCGCCGCGCGCGATCAGCGCTTCGCGGAAGATCCGGTTGTTCTCCCACGCCCAGATGTAGTTCGAGCCGATACAGAACGCGCGCTTGCCGTGCTTGGCGGCAAGAAAATCGACCAACGGCAGCACGTGCTGGTTCGGCGAGGCGCCGGTATAGATGACGTTGTCGGAGCTCTCGAAGCCTTCATAGTGCGACGGGTACCACAACAGGCCATCGTGCTTCTCAAAGCACGGAATCACCTCTTTGCGGCTCGACGACGTGTAGCAGCCGATCACCTGCCGGACGCCGGAGGCCAGCAGCTCGTGAGCCAGCGCGCGATACTGCGACAGGTCGCCGCCGGGATTGACGATGACCGGCTCGATCTCCGGCCCGTTCCCGCTGGTCGCCACCTCGCTGAGCCCGAGCATCGCGCCATTGAGCATGGTGCGCCCGACCGCCCCGTAGGAGCCGGTCGTGGAGAACATCACACCGATGCGCAGCCGCTTCGTCATGCTCGTGTCCAAAAACAAAAAGCGCCCACCGGCTGTCGAGCCGAGGGCGCTTTCGCCACCAACCAAACGCGCATCGATCAGCGCGGTGTCGGAAATGGTTCAAAACTCTTTGCGTCTCAGGGCTTAGTTGCCCAACGCTTGACGATTACGGTCGTCGAGTTCGTAGTTCAAGTCAAGCGCATTGTTGATGCGAAACCTGCCGCTTTTACCGCCTTTGTGCAGCAATTTGATGCACCGCGATCGACCGCTCGTAGGCGACTTCGCGTGCGATCAGAACGCCCTCGCCGCACCGCCTCGCCTAAGCTCCCGCAGCATTTTTCAACTCCAGATGCATCCACCGCTTCTCTTACTAAACCTGGAGTGGTAGAGCACCCGCGGCGATCGCAGGGGTGGATATGACCGATCATCTACGAGGGTTCTACAAGGCCGAGTTCGAGACGGCGCGAAAGAAGTCGCACGGCGTGATCTTTCTCCACGACGGCAAGATCCAGGGCGGCGACTCCACATTCCTGTATTCCGGCGCCTATTCGGAGAAGGGACTGACAGTGAGCGGGAATCTGCGCGGGGTACGCTACTCGTCAGATCATTCGCGGCTGTCGGTGTTCGGGATCGAGCCGTTCGAAATCATCTTCGATGGCGTCGCCAAGGATGGCTACGTCACGATCGAAGGCTACGCCCACGAGACACCCGGCCTTCCGATGAAGGCCATTTTGACCCGCGTCGACGATTGAGCTTGTTTGAACCGAGACATTTAGCGCGCCACCGCTGGTAATTATTAACGGCCGAAATCCCGACATGCCATTCCGCTTGGTATCGGTGTAGTTATTTCTGCCGCTCAGCGGCGTTTGTTCAACGTCCGCTAACGCTCCAAAGTACGAGCGCCTGCCCTTCCAACCAGTTGTTAAGTGGTGCCGGCCGAGGCTGCTCCCGCGACGACGCCAGCGGCGTCCGCGGCACAACAAAAACAAGGGTGGCAGTCATGGCATCATTCGCACAGGCGTTTCGCACCGACGACATCGATACACACGGCGCGCTGTACTGGAGCATCTACGATTTCATCCACCAATTCGTCGCGCTGCTGGAGATCGAACAGCACTGATCATAGCTGGGATCGATCCTGCAAACGGGATGATCTTGCGACGTCACTCGTCCAGATCGATCCGTCGCGAGAGAGGCTCCGCAGAGCGTGGGGCCTTTCCCATGTGCGGCACCATCCAGGCGATCCGCTACCCAGGCGCGGCCGCCGCCAGTTCCAATAGCTTCGGCACCTGACCGCGGATGGCCGTGACCGTCTCGCGGTCGAGCCGATCGAGCCAACGCTTCGGGATTGCGGCGAGGCCATAGGTGGCGCCGGCGAGCATTCCGGCGAGTGCGCCGGTGGTGTCGGCATCGTCGCCCTGATTGACGGTGGCGATCAGGCAATCGGCAAAGCTGCCGGTCGCGAAATAGTAGTGCAGCACGGTCCGCAGAGTGTCGACCACATAGGCGGTAGCGGGACCGCGATACGGCGTGAAACCAAAAATGCGGTGGGCGTGCACCAGATCGTCGGCGATGACGCGGGCGGCGCTTTGCCCCTGCCCCGCCAGCAGTGACTGCAACATCTTGACCAGCGCGAGCGCCGCCGCATCCGACAACGGATGATGATGCGTAATATGCGCTTGCGCGATGGTCCAGGCATTGGCCTGCTCCGGACGACCGGAGGTGGCGAGCGCTAGCGGCAGGATCCGCATCGCGGCGCCGTTGCCGGCGTCGCCTTCGAAATACGCCCCCTGCATCTCCCCGGTTGTGATGTAACGGCGGATGCCGCGGCGGCAGGTGCTGCCGACATCGACGGGGCCGGTCTTCAGCCAGGCGGCGAATTCGTCGCAGAGATCAGACAGCTCGAGGCCGCCGCAGCGGATCAGCGAGCGGCCGAGCGCGAGCGCCATCTCGGTGTCGTCGGTGACCTGCCCAGGCTTCAGCCGCAGCCAGCCACCGCCGATGATGTCCTTGTGCACGCCGTAGCGCGCCGCAATCTCCGACTTGGTCATGAACTCGACGGTGGCGCCGAGCGCGTCGCCGATCGCGAAGCCCAGATAGGCGGCGAGCGCGCGGTCTTGCAAGCTCGGCGAGGTCATGGCGCGCCCTTTCAGAAGTAGCTCGCGGTGACGCGATAGTCGCCGCCGATCACCAGATACTCACCCTCACCCTTCAGCGGATGGGCGGCCAACAGCCGATTGAAGAACAGGATCTTCGCCACCGGCACCCGCACCGTCAGGATGGTGTCGCCGAAGCAATCGGCGATACCCCGGTCGGAGGTGAACGAGGTCAGGTTGTTAAGGCGGATGATGCAGTGGCGCTTGTCGAGCCGCTCGACGATCTGATGCTCATCGAAGCCGTTGACGCCGCGATACAGCGTCACATGAGTGCTGCCGGTGGCGGCGAAATGCGTCAAAGCCCACTGGCAGAATTCATAGAGAAGATCGAGCTGGACGAAGATCGCGTTGTTGTGGAAGCGGCTCGACATCTTCTGTTCGACATAGACGGTCCACACCGGACTGGCGATCCGCCGGATCGGCTCCTTGTGAAAGGTCGGAAACAGCCCGAACCGGCTTTCGACCCAGCCCTTCAGCACCGCGCCCTCGGCGCCGTTGCTGTCGAAGCCCCAGCCCTTGATCAGATCGAGGTAGGACGAACGGAAACGGCGGCGGCCGTCGCGGCCGCGGACGCGCTGCTCGGCGTCGATCCCGAACAGCGCCGTCATGTAACAGGCGAACGCCTCGCCGGCTTCGGCGAGGTCGCGTGCTTGCCCCAGCATCTCGAACAGGCTGGGATTCATCTCGCGCACGCCGGCGATGTGAAGCGGCACCGGCGCGTCGTTGAAGCCGACGCCGGTGAGAAACCGCATCGGCACCCCGACGAGGTTACTGGAATGCCCGATGCTGCCGTCTTCGCTCACCTGGCCGGCTCTGCCGCTCCTGCGCCCGCCCGCGGCGCGCCCCGATCGTCCTGACGCCACATGGTTAGCGAAGACGACGCCACCTGCCTATGCGCAACTCGACGGAGCAGCCCAAGCGGCGGCCGCAGCGCCGGTCAGCGCCGACGTGCCAGCGTTTCCGAGGGCAGCTCGCCGTGGCGGCGGCGATAGTCGTTGGCGAAATGGCCGAGATTGGTGAAGCCGCAGGCGAATGCCACGGAGGTGACCGAGCGGGACGGATCCCCCGACAGCAGCATCTCGCGCGCCTTGTTCAGCCGCACCGCCTTGGCGAACGCCATCGGCGAATAACCGCGGTGCTTCTGAAAGGCCTTGAACAAGCTGCGGACGCCGACATTGGTCACCGCCGCCAGATCGACGATGGTGATCGCCCTATTCCAGGACGCCTCGATGAAATCTTCAGCGACGCGGACGTAATCGGGAGCAGTATCCCGGGCGTCGCGGTCGAGCTGGCTGCTGTAATTGTGCCGGGTCACGCTCAGAAACGACACCACCAGCGCTTGCTGCATCTCCCGCAGCATGAACGGCGGCATGGCCGGAGCAGCCGGATCGACGTGGCGGGCGACATACAGAGCGAGATCGCGCAGTGCCGACGCGCCACGATCATCGCAGGACAGATGCGGCGCGAAGGTGAGCTTGCCGCGTGGCTTGACGCCGAGCAACGCCTCCAGCGTGGCTGTCAGCGTCGAAGTGGTGATCCGAAGGATCATCTGCTGGTAGTCGGGGCCGAATTCGAGCCGTGACGGTGTACCGGCCGACGATACGCACCAATGCTCGGGATCGACATCGACGCTGGACGAGCCGGACGAGGTCCGGCTGCTGCCGCGTAGCGCGATCTGCACCCGGGCGAAGTCCGTCTCGTCGAACTCGGCCACCGCCGGCGCCGCATAAGCGCAGAAGCCGAGCCCTACGCCCTCTAGCCCAACATAGCTGCCGAATCCCTCGAACCCCTCCGCCTCCGCCACAAAATCCCGCGCCCCATAGACCGACAGCATCGCCTCGCGCATCGCTTCAGGGTCGCGGGTGTGAACCACAGGGGCACGATTGAGCGGATGATCGATCGGCTCGGCGTTCGGACGAACGTCAAAGTCGGGCTTACGCATTCCAACAAACTCACTTCCCGGGGAAACCTCGGCCCCGCGGCAAGAGACCAATTGATTAACCCTAATCCGCCCTTATCCACGGCACCGCTCAGGACCGGTACGGAACTGCTCGCAGAGCGCACCGCTTTAACCAAAGTCGGACATAGCGCCGGTCTGATCGTTGCCGTCGGCTTTCAAAAGGCGTTCAGGCAAGCCGTTGACCCCGCCAGGCAATCCACCCTAAACAAGCGCAGCGGACGCCGTCGCAACCGCTGGCCGGCGACCTCGATCCCGCCTTGCCGTGACGACGGCTCCCGGTCCGGAAGGGTGGCCGAGTGGTTTAAGGCACCGGTCTTGAAAACCGGCGTGCCCTCACGGGTACCGTGGGTTCGAATCCCACCCCTTCCGCCATAAACCGTTGATTGTATTTTGCAAAATCTGTTGACGGGCGAAGCGCCGTTTTACAACTATACGGCGAAAGCGCGTTTCAACCTGCAACAATGCTGCAACAACTTTTCTTGTTGCAGGGCGGCACCCGATGGCTCCCACGAATTCTCAGGCCGCGGCAAGCGAAAATGCCCGGAAACGCTGGGAATCAGAACGTCGGTTGACCGGCGTCGCCTAAGCTCGACCGCTGCGCCGAGCCCGAACGGGCTCGGTGGCTGCGCTCTCGCGCATTTCGGCTGGCCGAGCGGCACGAACGACTAGTCACTAAGCCGCGGCCCCAAAAACTATTCGAGAACGGCGCATGACGGCCGGGACCCGTGGCCCGGCCGAAAGCCGCGAAGGATCGTTTTTGGGAAGGCGAAAGAAACAGCGTTCGAGATCGGTGACCTGAAGCACCGCATCTCCGGGATGAGCTCGCATTGCCCCAGTGCGGTCATTCGATATACTGCGTGCACTCACGTGGGGGCTGTAACTTATGGATGCAATTGTCGGAACCAGTACCAACTGGCGGAACGATCCGGCTGGAAGAATCAGCAACATATCTTTGGCTCCCAACCAGAAGAACTCCCTATTTCCGCTCTTCGAAGCGATCATGAACTCGATTCAGGCGATCGAGGAGCGCTTCGGTCGCGACCAAATTTCGTCCGGGCATGTACGTGTTACGGTCATCCGATCTGGCGACGGAGACTGCATCGGGTTCACGGTTAGCGACAACGGAATCGGATTCAATCAGCAAAACCTCGATTCTTTCATCAAAATGGACTCGCAAAAGAAGGCGTCCATAGGCGGCAAAGGTGTCGGGCGGCTTCTATGGTTGAAAGTGGCCGACTCTGTTCGAATTGAAAGCATCTTCTCCGACGCAGAGGCTGTAAGTCGCGTGACTTTCGACTTCTGCCTCGACGATCCCATCCGAAACCTTGAGTACTCTACTGGCGCGGCGGCCGAACATATCGGAACGAGCATCGATCTGTTTCCCTATAAGGACGCTTACGCGAGATCGATCCCGAGAAAGGCCGCTACGATCGCGAGCCGCGTGCTCGCCCATTTCATCAGCTATTTCGTGAACATAAGTCAGCCAAAAATCGAGATTGTCGATGGCGATAACAACATTGATCTTTTCGATCAGTTCACGTCGGTCACTGAACGCGATCAAGACTTCAGATTTCCACTGACTCTCTCGGAAGGGGAGTTTGAGTTTGTCTGCCATTGCTTTCTTCTTCCCAAGTCGATTTCAGATGATGAGAAGAGCACGAACGCCTTGTATCTGGGCGCCAACGGTCGGGCGGTTAGACGTTACGAGTTGGATGCCGTGCTGGGTATGACAGCAATTGACGGCAAGTATGCTTATCTCAGTTACGTTGAGTCGGAGATTTTGAACGATACGGCCAATGACACCCGCACTGAATTTTCGCTCTCCGACGATGATCTCGAATTAATCGTCAACGCTGCCAAGGTGAAAGCTAGGGAATTTTTGGCTCCGGAGATCACCGAAATTCGGAAACGGCAGGAAAAAGTTGTCGCCTCCTTGAGGGTCGAACATCCTCGATTTCTCAGTGTTGCGCGTGACAGTAAGGAATTCGCAGACAATCTCCATCTTTCCATGCAGAAGGAAGAGGACGTATTCGTCGAATTGTCACGGCAATCGCTTCGGCAATACAAACGGCGCAAAAATGCATTCCTGACGTCCGTTAAGAAGAAATTGCCGGATATCACGGCCAAGGCACAAGAATATGTGGCCGGACTTCAGAGTGAGTCGGTCTCCTCGCTGGCCGAGTACGTCATGAAGCGCAAGATGATCCTGGAAGTGTTCGAGGAAAGCCTCAAATACACTGACATCGAGGCCAAACTTTCGGACTACGAAGACGTTGTGCATGACATCGTGTGCCCGTTGAGATCGACATCAGAGGAACTTGATTATGAAGATCACAACCTCTGGATAGTCGATGACCGTCTTGCCTTCTTCTCATATTTCAATTCCGACAAGCAAATGAAGGCGCAAATCGCCAACCCTCCCAACCCCAATGATCGTCCCGATATCTCGGTGTTCGACATCAGCCTCGGATTTCAGAATATCGACCAGTCGCAGCCGATCACGATCATTGAGTTCAAGCGTCCCAAAAGGGATGATTACACCCTTGAGAAAAATCCAATCACTCAGGTACGAAAATACGTCGAGGATATGCGGAAGTCCGGCGAGGCCATCAAATACGATGGCACTCCGCTGCGGCAGATCGCTGACACCACCCCGTTTGTCTGCCACATCATCGCCGACGTCACGCCGTCGCTCCGGACTGTCATGAAGGCATTGGGACCGTTTCACCAGAAAGTTGGATCTGGCACTTGGTACCGCTGGGACGACGCCTTCAGCATCTTCATTGAGATATCGTCCTTCAAGGACGTGCTGGATTCGGCCAAGCTTCGAAACAAGGCATTCTTCGAAAAAATCGGGCTAATGTAGCGCGCTTACTCATCTGGGACGCCCGCTTTCGAGGCCGACGCGGACGCGCGACCCAACTTCAGGGATATCGCCTTGTGGACCCAAAGCTGACATCCCGCACTGCCCTGCCAGATTTTGGAAGCTCTGCGAGATCGTCTATTGTTGAGACTTTAGCTACCCCTTTGCAAGCGCAGTGTGACGATCATGTTGAAAGCTACCGAAGAGGAGATCGAGGAGGTCCGAGAATACTTTGAATGGCAAGCGCCCGACCTCGAAGTGACCTTCATGCAGAAGGTCTACTCGGAGTCCGTGGGGAACACCCGCCACGACGTATGGGACATCCACACCAACAAAGATCGCTGGTGGGTCATCACCGGCGGCACGAACCTCTACTCTCAGGAGCAATTCCCAAGTATGGACCTTGCCCTGACCTTCCATATTGGCCTGATCATCCGAATCCCGCGCACGGAAGAACAACGGGAGGATGATCTACGCATCCTTCCGTTCGGTCGGGTCTTCGAGAAGATGGAGGAAGCTGGCACTGCCCTGACACAGGCTCAAAGCCTCTCTGATTATCAGGCTGTTGGCGTCCGCTGCCGAGAGGCGCTACTCGAACTGATCGGCGTCGCGCAGGACTCGGCAATGTGGACCGACAAACCGCCGCAGCGTGCAAACTTCCGCGCATGGACGGAAATCATCTGCAACGATCTTCTGCCGGGTGACACTAACAAAGAGCGTCGCGGAGCCGTTAAAAGTGCGCTGGAGTCCGCATGGACGTTTTCTAACTGGCTGACGCATTCAAAGTCCGCCTCCTGGCTTGATGCTGACATGGCGCACGCATTGATCCAGCTTGCCGTCGGGATGGCGGCTCGATTGATTATTCGCGCGTTACGCGGTGTACCTGAGGAGTGCCCGAACTGCGGCCTGCCGCATCTCGAGCCAGAGCACGCAGAAAACACTGCAGCGCCAGGCGTACTCTGGGAACGACCACACTGCGCTGATTGCGGATGGACCGGCAGGCCCGTCCCAATCCTCGACCTTGAGGATGGACAGCCCATTATCACTCGCGAAGGCGGAAAGTCCGAAGAGCATAGCATTATGAGAGTGCCGCTGCGCGGGATCGTTAGGCCGGGCGATCCGCCGATCGAGCCGCTAAAGAAGACAGAAACCGGACCACCGGAGCCGGTCGTCTATTTTGCCTACGGTTCTAACATGTCGACCGCCCGGCTGCGCAAGCGCATGCCAAGCTGCGAGCCGCTCGGTGTTGCTACGCTGCCCGGTCATTCGCTTCGTTTCCATAAACGCAGCAGGGACAAGTCTGGGAAATGCAACGCATTTGCCAGCGGCAACGATAACAGAGTGATCGGGGTCCTATTCAGTTTCGATCCGGCCGAGCGTGCCAAGCTAGATCAGGTCGAAGGCGTAGGCAGCGGCTACGAGCACGCGATCGTCACCGTCATCAATGAGAAAGGTCGCAGGCGAAAGGTCCTTACCTATCTCGCCTCCCCCGAATACATCGATGACAACCTCAAACCCTACGGCTGGTACAAGGACTTTGTCCTCGACGGTGCTAGGGAACACGGCCTGCCGACCGAGTATATTGAAGAATATATCCAGTCGATTCAAACGATCGACGATCCCAACAAGACACGCGACATGAAGCAGCAGGGCACGCTCGGAAGTCCCGGGCAGTGAGACTACGATTTCGGTGCAAGTTGCTGGTCCAGACTGCGGACCTATGCCCGCGGCCACTGCGGCCGAGATGAAATCGCAACGATTGCGAACGTGTCCGTTCCGGAAGGGTTAGACATCCTTCCGTATCTTCCCCGAAAACGTCGATCGGGTCGTGAGACCAGAACGCCGGTTGACGGTCGCGAGGGCCGCCTATGCTCGTCCCGCCCGTCGAGCCGCGCAGCGCTCGACGGCTGCGCTCTTGCGCAGTAGGCGGCGGCGAGCGGCCCGACCGGCCGTCACTGAGCCGCGAGGCTCCATGTCTATGCGGGAGCGTGGTGGACGCCGCAGGCGTCCAGGTGCGGGACCCGTGGCCCGCACCGTGCCACGCGGAGCATCGACGTGGAGCAAGGCGAAGGAAACCGCGTTCGAAGTTTCCGGAATGACGAAAACGCCCGGATCTATTGCCTTTTCCTCATTCCGGGAAATCCGACATCGCAATATGACGATAATCATATACTGTCGGCGGGTCGTCCGGACGGCATCTACTCTCCGGAATTTTTATTTCCCATAGAAACACTGGCGGTTTTGCGCGTTAAGCGCACCGGCATCGTCGCGGGCGTTTGTGCCATGCGAGAAATCACCTCACCATTGAATGATTAACCCCCGGGTCTTCGTGCCTGCAAGCACTCGCCGGGGGTCATCCGAGGTAGTTCAATGGTCGCTTTCAATCCTGCATCTGTCAATCGGTCTCGTCGACGCGGTGATATCGCGCGCGATGGTTTTGATCGCGACATCTCGATCGATGTATCCAACCGCCGTTCTTTCGCGTTGCCGGTGCGCACTGCTGAAAGACTCGACATCTACGGCGATACCACGACGACCGCCGCAAGGCGGTCGCTTGTCAGTAGAGGTGACACGTTTCTCTCAAAGACAACAAATGAGGTCGTTAACGACAACAAACCTGATGACTCGTCTGCATTTATTGGGGTTGATGATGATAGTCCATTGACGACGACGAAGGGCCGATACGATCTACGTCACGCGATCGCATCGCTCCTACGTCCGAACGATGGGACACGCGGACCGGCGGTTTGCGGATGCGGCCTTAGCGGTCATAACGTGGACGACGTTGCAGTACATCTAAATGAAAATGGGCGGGCTTACGTCAGCGGCGTTTATAGATGCGATAGTGCTTGGCTTTGCCCAACGTGCGCGCCGCGCCGCGCCTTTGAGATTCAAGACCGTCTCACGGCTGCGACGCAGGCGTGTATCGAAAACGGCGGTTCGATCTGGTTCATCACGCCGACCGTTCGACGAGTCCGCGATCAACCCTTGGCAGAAATGAAAAAAGGATTCCAGGCAGCATGGCGTGAGTCTCGCCAGGGCGCGGGATGGACCAAACCCGCGGCGGCGGCCGGAATCCTCGGCCTTACGAACGTCGTTGAAGCGCCGTGGAGTCCTGTCACCGGCTGGGGTCTTCATGGTCATACTCTTGTATTTTTCGATCACTGCGATGCTGATCGTGCTCGCAACGCCTGCGAATTGCTGATCGGTCGTTTTCTCGATCGCCTCCCGGATCACGGTCTATCCGGGACGTGGTCCGCGCAGGACGCTGAAGAATGTCGCGACGCGCAGAATGCTGCAAATTACTGCGGCAAAGTCGCCGCTGAACTCGCCCACGGCTGGGTGAAGAAGGGGCGCAAGCTGGTCTCCACCAGCGTCCACCCGTTCGCGTTGGCGGCGCGCGCCACCATGAAGACGGCTGACGGCAGCTACATCGACGTTCCCGGCCTTGAGCGGGTATCTCCGAAGCGCTGTAAGGCGCTTTGGCAGGAGTATGCCGCCGCCATGCCCGGCACCCGCCTCGGCGTGATCTCCGCCAGCCTAGCAAGGAAGCTCGGCATTGAACCGTCCGCCGACGACGAGGAAGGTGGTGTCCAGCAGATGTTGGAACAGGACCAGCTCGGTACCATTCCGGCGCCTACTTGGAATCGTCTGGTCCGCCGGGCTCTTGCGGGCACGTTCCTGTCCAAAATCGAAGCCGATGTCGATACCGAAGACGGTTACGGATGGGAGGAAGTAGAGGCATGGGCGCTGGACGCCGGGAAGGAAGACAAGCCGGGCGACGACGAATTCCTGCGGCGCGATCCTATCAAGCACGACGAACTCCGCACGCCATTGTCACACGATCTCGCTGCTCAGTGCGATGCGGCCACTAGGACCATGCTGACTCGCAACGTCGCCCATCGCATCCGCCGCGCACCGGCTGTCGGCAAGATCAGCGAGGTCATAGAACGATATGTCGGCTCCATGCGTGGAGAAGGTCATCCGGAGGCCGCACTGCCGACGCCGTCAGACGTCGTCGCTGAAATCGCGCGCATGAGCGGGCATTACGGCGAGAGCTGCACTCGGCTACGCGCAGCATGACCGCGGCATCTCGCCGCGGATGTCTAGTCGAATCCTTTCGCGACAAGGATTCGCGACGCATTCGTAAAAAAAAATCGCAAGGATCGAATCCTTCGAATCCTTACCAAGGCCTGGGGCACAGTGACTTTGTGAGTTTTGACCTAGCAACGAAAAGGCGCTTATTCGTCGCCTCATCAAAGGAGGAGGAGTTATCGATGAGTACGATGAGCAACGTTGTTGTCCCATTTCCTGGATTCGACGAGTTCGTAAATATGACTTGGCATTTCTTCATTGACGAGCCCGACAAGAATGGCGGCCGCATTGAGACCTATCTAGGAGACACACGGGTGGTCTGTGGATACGCCGAACTCTTCACAGGCGCACGATTGAAGTCCGCCTCCGTTGTACGCGAAGGCGATCGGTGGCTGTGGGAGGCTGAAGGGCGCCGCGGCGCGGACTACGGCTCCGTCGACACGCTCGCGGCTGCGGTGGCAGCAGCTGAAGCAAGCATGAAAAGAGCCTTTGGTCACTGATTAGAAGGAGGAGAATGATGGCTAGAAATTACGATCCGAAATGCGGAGAACTCGCTGAACACTTTTTGACGGATGGCCGAGGCGCCCTGAATCTGACGCCCGCAAGGCGGGAGGCGTTGGCAGAGGCGATCCAGGACGCCATTGAGGATTGGCTGATTAACAATCCTTGCGTACTTCGTCCTCGGATCGCTGGGTAGACTCATCTCAGATGGAAGAACTCTGAGGTACGACTTCAAGCAGTGCTAGCAGTCTGGGATGCGACTTGCGACCTTGAGGAAACTAAGCTGGCGGACTCCGGGAGGTGCAGGCGCCATTCGACCAGGGCGTGAAAATCTCCCTCATTTGGGAAGAGGTGATCCCAGAATTTCTACACCAACTCAAACAACGAGCATGCACAGAGGCCCGATAGCCGGGCCTCTTCTCGTTTGTTAGCATCTTGTTTCATTCCGCCGGTCGCCGCACGCTTTTGAGGTAGCCAGCAATGTCCGGTGCTACCGCACCGAACGCTGGTCAGGGGGCAAAGCCCCCGTGAACCCCCGAAGGAAGACGCGACGATGGGATCGGAGACGCGACAAAAAACGGTGACGACGACGATCAGGCTGACCCCTGACGAACGTGCAGCCGTTGCCGCCGCGGCCGACGCTCAGGGGCTTGGCCCGTCAAGTTTTGCCCGTGTCGCCACCCTCCGCGCCGCAGGCCGAACGCCACCCGCCATCCGGAAACGCCGCGACGCCGTCGCGGGCGTCATCGGTCCTGTTCTTGGTGAACTCGGTCGCATCGGCTCGAACATCAACCAGATCGCCCGCGTTGCCAATTCCACGAAAAACGCAACGGCTATTGTCGCTGCGGGTTGCCTGCGCGCAGACCTTGAAAAGCTGACAACCGCCGTCTTGGCGCTGAAAGGATCATCCGGATGATCCTGACCACGACGAGGCACGGCCGCACCAAGCGCGACGTCAAAAACCTGCTGGCTCATCTGTCCAAGCAATTGAATCAGACGTCGCGTGTCATCCGGATCGATGGCGTTCCCGTTTCGAACGCGGACGACGCCATGAAGTACATGCAGGCAATGCGGGACGCTTCCCGCGCCACTGTTGCCTGCCATCACATTTCGATTTCCCCAAGAATTCGCCTGACCGACGAACAGGTTGACGAGGCCGTCCAGCGCATCCTGTCCGCCATGGGTGCCGAGGATCACGCATACGTCCTCTGGAAACACAGTGAAAAGGCTCGCGCTTCCGACGATGTGGCCGATGAGCATTATCACCTGGTCGTTGGTCACATCGGCCCCGATGGTCGCGCCCTTCGCGATTCCATGTCGTTCGCGCGCCTGGAAGCCGCCGGCAGAACCCTTGAAGTCGATTTCAACGAGCCGCTGACGCCGTCCCGCATGACGTCATCCGTTGCGAAGGAATTGCGCCGTATCGGCCGCGATGACGTGGCCGATATGCTGACCAAGCCGCCGACACCACCGACGTCTGCGATGTCATCACGAACCCGCGCAAAGGCCGACAGGCAGGGGCTGGACCTTCCTGCCGCACAAGCGGACGTCCGCGCCGCATGGGCGGCATCGGACGGTCCATCCGCATTCAGGGCTGCACTCGCTCAATCCGGATACGAGGTTCATCCCGGAAAGCGGCCGAGCGTTTTCGCCATTACGAAAAACGGCATCGACGTCGGTGCCCTTGACCGCATCGTCAAAGAGAAACGCGCGGCCGTTGCCGCACGGATGAAGGAGGAAGAAAATGACAGAAGTAGTAAGAAAGCCCCGCAACGCGAAGGAAGCGATCTATCTCGAAGCC
This sequence comes from Rhodopseudomonas sp. BR0G17, assembly GCF_010907025.1. Classification (NCBI taxonomy): domain Bacteria; kingdom Pseudomonadati; phylum Pseudomonadota; class Alphaproteobacteria; order Hyphomicrobiales; family Nitrobacteraceae; genus Rhodopseudomonas; species Rhodopseudomonas sp. BR0G17. The sequence goes on from NZ_QUML01000024.1 coordinate 27,314, forward strand.
CGCGGCGCCCGTCAATCATCGGAGAAGCTGTTGCCGCTGCTCAAGCTAATCGACGACGACGATTCGGAAGGCCCGGGCCCGATCGACGAGATCAAGGGAGTCTTGACCGCGATTATCGAAATCCTCGCGAAGCAAAATCAGGACCTCGCTCACATCAAAAGCGTTTGCGAGAGAATGTCGCCGCCGCCCGACTCCGCGGAAGCGATTTCCACGCATTGAGGATGGCGGCGAAAGCCGTCGCCAGCGGCCGTGATGTCCGGACGCCGCGTCGACGTCTTAAAGAGCGGGCCGCCATCGTGTCTTTTCGTTCCATTGGCTTCGCAGACGTCGCGCCGATCGTCGCGAAGGTGGCCGCCGGCAGCATGTTGGATCACAGTGATCTTGATGCGTTGATGGAGGCCCGTATGAAAACACTGAAGCCCGCGAAAGCTCTAGATTACAAAGCCACGTTGCTTGCCGAGATCGCGCCGCGTGGCTTCGATGCGTCAGCCTTCTCTAACGACATCCATATGGTGAAGATGCCAGGCCCGGGCCGCTCGACCGCACGAGTGATGACTCGGGATGGTGGCTGGATCGAAATCGATACTAAATCAGGGAAAGCAATCAGAACGTGGGGCAACACCGGCCGCGCCAACGTTATCGCGCAGGCCCTTGCAAACGTTCTCGGCGTCGAGGTCGAACACCGCGCAAAGACGGTGTCTGTCGGTGCGGATGCCGAAGCCTTGCACGTAACAAAACTGTCCGAAGACAAGGTTAAATCGCTGACGATGTGGTGGGCGGCGCTTGGTTATGTTGCCGTTGCAGCATCCGATGGATGCTGGATCGATGCCGGACATTCGCGCATCAAGGACGTCGGAGATCATCTTGAGATACATGGCGGCCTCACCGACGAGGCGATTGCCGTCACTCTCCTGAAAGCCAAAGAGGCTTGGGGCGGTGGCGTGTACCTGGACGGTCGTTGGACGCCTGCGGAACAGGATCGCATCTGGATCGCGGCACAACGCCAAGGAATCGACGTCGCCAATTGCGCGCCATCGGCAAAGATTCAGGCGGCATGGCAACGGGAGCAAGACGCAGCAGCGAAAAACGTCAGAACGATTTCGTCCGTCCGGTCCGCGATCGCAGATGCCGCCGACCTTCGCGATGCCGCAGCAGGCGACGACGACGCGATGGGCCGCCTGCCGGAGCCGTTGCAAGCTTTCGTCAGTTCATATCTCGACGATGACCAACGAAAAGAACTTGCTACCAAGTCTGTTGCCGATGTCGCCGGAGCACTTCCTCGTTTTCGGCAACTCGGTGCGGATGAACTCGCTACCTACGAACGGCGCACGGGCCGCAAGTTCGTTGCCCCGAAACCGCGACGTCGCGACAACGACCGCGATCGCGACAACGAAAACGGACTGGATATGTGATCATGGTCGCACCGCATGTTCTCAGGCGTTACGTCATCGACCGCGCTTCCGGAAGATCGCCACGGCATGAATGGGCTTTCTATGCTGAGGATCTCGGCGCATGGATTCTGGCGGACGAAATGACAGCGCGACGTCACGAACACCACAAGCGCATCCGCGTTGAGGGGCGAGAGTGGTGCGACATTCTCGGCCATCGCGCAGACGTCCGCGACGACATGCCCCTGCAAGTGTTCTTTCTCACGATCGATCCGGAAGACTGGCGGCGCCTTGAGATCGCAGTTAGACAGGCTCCAAAGCGTTGCCTGCGGGATTGGAGAGCATCCGGCGCCCGCATCATGGCAGCCGTCACACCCGAAACGGCTGCGCCCGTTCCAGAGACACCGGGGCCGCTCGACGGATGGCCCGAGAAGCGCGGCGAAGGCCAACGCTCGATGCTCCCGCGTTGATCTGAGTGGGGCTTTTTCCCCGTGGGCAATCATCCACGCCGACCCGATGAAGGCCAAAAACCACCGCGCAAACCTGTCTATTTTGGGACACTTCGGCCAATAAGCCAAAACGGTATTATGGAACTACCGTCAATACTCCCGGAAGGGAGGAAAATAGTCTCGCCGGCACGGCCTGAGAGACTTCATTCCTAATCATTCCGGAACAAGAGATTGCTGGAACGGGGTCGCCCGGGGTTCCCCGCCGCTCTCCCCAGTTCGATGCTCCAGACGGCACGGTGCGGGCCGCGGGTCCCGCACCTGGGCGCCTGCGGCACCCACCGTCTTCCCGCATAGAACTGGGGCCCCGACGCGGCGGTGACGCCTGATCCGCGCGCTTGTCCCCTCCGCCGACCTATCGGTCGCGGTCCCGCCCCTGCGGGGACGGGACGGGGCACAAGCTTATGCGCGCGGATCAGGCGTCAACCCCGGCCTCGGTTTCTTTGGCGTAAGTAACGACGTCGGCGGGGAATAACTTCGCCCGCTGTTCGGCAGGAGTCGGATTCAGGTATCGCATGAGGACGGCTACGGTCTTGTGTCCGCTTTGTCGCATCAAGGTTTTCAAATCGGCTCCACGCGCTGCCATTCTCGATAAGGCTTCGTGACGAAGATCATGGATTCTCAAATCCGGGCATTTCGCGGCTACCCTGATTTCGTTACGCCAAGCATTTTCAGCAACCCATGACGAGAACCTGAAAACCTTGGTGTCATCGGGTTCGCCCTCCGTCAGTGCGAGCAGACCGGCGTAGGCGCGATCAGAAATCGCAACGTGGCGTGCGGTGTCGTTTTTTGAGTCCGGAATGACGACGAACCCACGCTCCCGTCGAATCCATGCGCACTGGATCGACATCGCTTCCCCGAGACGCATTCCGGTATCTAAAAGGAGCGGAAACAGGGCCTTCCATTGACGCGACGTCATCTCTTTGTCGAGGCCGTCAATGGCCTCAGTAATCGCCGTTTCCTCGCCTTCGCGGAGCCGTCTTTCCCGATGTCCGGATGGCTGCGGCACGCCACGCCGACGCTTCCGAAGCGAGGCAATCGGGTTCGTGATATCAACGGCCTTTTCATGGATGAGCCATTCATACACGGCCGAGATCGTGTTGAGGTTGTTCCTTATCGTCGATGCCGATTTCCCGTCCTTCTCGCGGGCGTCACGGAAGTCCGCAAAGTCCGAAACGGCCAGATCCCGGATGCGTTTTTTTGCGAAATCTTCCCGCGCGAGCATCTGGAGCATTGCAGCTTCCTGTGACGATCCTTTCTTTTCAGGCGTCACCTTCAATCGGTAATCGTCAAGCGCCTCCGCAAACCGCTTTTCCGGCCATCCGAGTGGTCCATAGGCTTTGGGTTCGAGGCGAGGATCACGCCAATTGCCAAGCTTCATCGCGGACTCTGTTGCCCGCAACCACAGCTTGGCGTCATCCTTTTTCTTGAACGTTTGACTGAAGGATTTCGATGCCGCCGGTCCTTGGAAAGTGTCCGGAAGGCGCGCGGTCGCGGTCCACTTCTTACCGCGCTTTATCAGGCTGGACATGGCGTTTTTCGTCCCAATCTGCAACAATACAGCAACAAATACGAAGAACCGCCAAAAAAATACAACTTCATCAATGATTAACATCGGTCTTGAAAACCGGCGTGCCCGCAAGGGTACCGTGGTTCGAATCCCCCCCCTTCCGCCAGCCTTACCGATTTGCGCGCCGTCGCGCGATATAATGCGAAATTCCAGTGTAAAGCCGTCGATGGTCGCTTGGGCGACATATTTGGACACCGGCACCAGCGGATGCCTTCATTCAGCTTTCTGGAGAGTCTCATTCTTCGGATGGCTAAGTCATCTCATAAGGACAGCCGTTAACCTGAGGCAGGAACTGCCAAGTCGCGACGTCTGGCTCGCGCAGATGCCCTGTCGATCATAATTCGACGAACTGCGGAGCAACGGGGATTGCGGTCTCTGCGACGAAGTTGATCGAGCCCCGGGTGAAGACAACCGCTATCACCGACAAGCCCCCCCGTCTCGGTGCAGCAATAGCGCCACCGCCCAATTGCAGCTGATGCGGACGCGGATTGGTCCTGCGACAGAGATTGGCACCACGGGCATCACTGGATCCGACCCCAGTCAATCTCCGACACCCCAGGCAAGATCGCAGCTTCGGCGTGTGTGAAGCACACTATTCAACGAACTTCCGGCACACCACTATTGCTACAAGTGACAGGCATCCAAGGGATGCGCTGGCAAACAATTGAACATGGTGAGAGATATCTGAGCTATTGTGCACGGGCATGCCTAAAGAGGGACTGAAATGGGATTTCAGATTGATCACGTTGTCGTCGCCGTCGCCAATCTCGACCAGGCCATTGCCGACTATCGCAGCCTCGGCTTCACCGTGGAGGCCGGCGGCGAGCATCCTGGACGGGGTTCGCGCAACGCATTGGTTGTGTTCGGCGATGGTTCGTATTTCGAATTGATTGCCTTCGACCGTCCCGCACCCGACTTCCGCTGGTGGCAGGTGCTCGACCGCTCCGGCCCGGGCCTCGTCGACTACGCACTGCTGCCGCGCAATATCGATGCGGACGTCGCAGCGGCGCAGTCTCGCGGTCTGGACTTCGAGAATCCGGAAGACGGCGGACGAGAGCGTCCCGATGGAGAGCGGCTGATTTGGAAGACCGCACGCTCGAAGCAGAGCGACACCCCATTCTTCTGCGGCGACGTCACGCCGCGGGCCTTGCGCGTTCCGGAGGGCGCCGTGCGGCAGCACCCCAATGGTGCTCTGGGCATTGGTAATGTGGTTGTTGCGGTCACGGACATGGACCGGAGTGTCGGTCGGTACGCGGCGCTGTTTGGAGAGCCTGCTGCCGACGTCCATGCGTTGCCTGGACTGGGCGTCCGGATCGCGCATCTTCCCGCGGATCGCAGCACCATCACCCTCATCACCCCCACGGCCGAAGGTCCGGCCGGTCAGCGTGTCGCCGCGCACCTTGAGTCACGCGGCGAAAGCCCGTTCGCGATCGGGCTGAAAGGTGCTCCTCCGACGACGCTCGACATCACGCTGTCGCACGGCGCGCCGCTCGAATTCATCGGCTGACTCGTCCGCTCAATGGAGATCATCACAGCATGACCATCGATCCCCGCATCACCACCATCGCGGATGAAGCGATCGTCTGGCGCCGAGACATCCACGCTCATCCGGAACTCATGTACGACCTCGACCGCACCTCGGCTTTGGTCGCCGATCTACTGCGTCAGTTCGGCTGCGACGAGGTGGTGACGGGGCTGGGGCGAACCGGCGTTGTCGGCCTGGTACATGGTCGGGGTCGTAGCGCCAATCGCGCTATTGGCCTCCGCGCCGACATGGACGCGCTTCCAATCGAGGAAGACACCGGCGTCGCTTACGCATCGCAGACGCCTGGCAGGATGCACGCTTGCGGCCATGATGGTCACACCGCAATGTTGCTCGGCGCAGCCAAGCATCTGGCCGCCACGCGAGACTTCAACGGCTCGGTGGCATTCATCTTCCAGCCGGCCGAGGAAGGCGGCGCCGGCGCCAAGGCGATGATCGAGGACGGTCTTTTCAGCCGTTTCCCGATCGACGAGGTCTATGGCATGCACAACAAACCCGGCCTTCCGATCGGACAGTTCGCCACCCGCGCGGGCGCGGTCATGGCATCGACCGACCGCATTGAAATCGAGATCGAGGGCATCGGAGGTCACGCCGCACGGCCGCAGTATTCGATCGATCCGGTTGTGGTCGGGGCGCAGATTGTCACCGCGCTGCAAACGATCGTATCTCGAACGCTTGACCCGCTCGCTTCCGCGGTCGTTTCGATCACCAACTTCCATGCCGGCTCCGCATTCAACGTCATCCCGCAGAAGGCCAATCTGATCGGCACCGCACGCGCGCTTGATGGCAAGGTTCGTGACCGGCTGGAGGCCCGCATCGCGGAGCTCTCAACGCTGATTGCCCAGGCTCATGGGGCGACGGCCCGGGTCACTTACGAGCGCGGCTATCCGGTGACCTGCAACCACGCTGAACAGACCGCTTTTGCAGCGGATACGGCCGCTGCCATCACCGGCAACGACCAGGTCGATCGCGATCTTGCCCCGATGATGGGCGCCGAGGACTTTTCCTACATGCTCGAACAGCGCCCAGGCGCGCTGATCTTTCTCGGCAATGGTGACAGCGCCGGGCTGCATCACCCGAGCTACGATTTTGCCGATGCTGCGATTCCTTATGGCATCGCCTACTGGTCTAAGCTGGTGGAGCGCGCGCTGCCTTTATGAGCAGCGCATTTCCGTAATCAATGAAAGAATAAACCTGCGGCGGCCGCAATCGATGGAACGAAATCACCCAGAGAGCGGAAAAATCAGCATGGTTTGAATGTGTCTCACAAAGTATCGTCCCGGACCGCCAGCCGTTTTGCACCGCAATCACAAGCATTCCAGGAGAAGCGATGCCCCTCTCGCGGATCGAGATTAGCCGCCGCACTGCGCTACTGACGTCGGCCGCGATCGCCGCCAATGTGATCAACCCGATGCGCGCCTTCGCCCAGGAGACGCCGCGCAAAGGTGGCGTGTTCAACGTCCATTATGGCGCCGAACAGCGACAGCTCAATCCGAGCCTGCAGGCCTCGACCGGCGTCTACATCATCGGCGGCAAGATCCAGGAACCGCTGGTCGACCTCGACGCGGCCGGCAACCCGGTCGGTGTGTTGGCGGAAAGCTGGGAATCCACGCCCGACGGCAAGACCATCACCTTCAAGCTGCGCAAGGGCGTGACCTGGCACGACGGCAAGCCGTTCACCTCCGAGGACGTCGCCTTCACGGCGATGAACATGTGGAAGAAGATCCTCAACTACGGATCGACCCTGCAGCTGTTCCTCACCGCGGTCGACACGCCCGATCCGCAAACCGCGATCTTCCGTTACGAGCGGCCGATGCCGCTCAACCTGCTGCTGCGCGCGCTGCCGGATCTCGGCTACGTCTCGGCCAAGCACATCTACGAGACCGGCGACATCCGCCAGAATCCGGCCAACCTAGCGCCGGTCGGCACCGGCCCGTTCAAGTTCAACAAATACGAGCGTGGCCAGTACATCATCGCCGACCGTAACGACAATTACTGGCGGCCAAACGCCCCCTATCTCGACCGCATCGTCTGGAAGGTGATCACCGACCGCGCCGCGGCCGCGGCGCAGCTCGAAGCCGGCGGACTGCAGCTCAGCCCGTTCTCTGGTCTGACGATTTCCGACATGGCTCGGCTCGGCAAGGACAAGCGCTTCGTCGTCTCCACCAAGGGCAACGAAGGCAACGCCCGCACCAACACCATCGAATTCAACTTCCGCCGCAAGGAGCTGTCGGACATCCGCGTCCGCCGCGCCATCGCGCACGCCATCAACGTCCCGTTCTTCATCGAGAACTTCCTCGGCGACTTCGCCAAGCTTGGCACCGGCCCGATCCCTTCAACCTCGACGGACTTTTATCCGGGCCCGAACACGCCGCAATATCCCTATGACAAGCAGAAGGCGATTGCCCTGCTCGACGAGGCCGGGCTGAAGCCCGGCGCCGGCGGCAACCGGCTGTCGCTGCGGCTGCTGCCCGCGCCGTGGGGCGAGGACATCTCGCTGTGGGCGACCTTCATCCAGCAGTCGCTCGGCGAGGTCGGCATCCAGGTCGAAGTGGTGCGCAACGACGGCGGCGGCTTCCTCAAGCAGGTCTATGACGAGCACGCCTTCGATCTCGCCACCGGCTGGCACCAGTATCGCAACGATCCCGCGGTCTCGACCACGGTGTGGTATCGCTCCGGTCAGCCGAAGGGCGCGCCCTGGACCAACCAATGGGGCTGGGAAGACCCGACGATCGACAAGATCATCGACGACGCCGCGACCGAAGTCGATCCCGCCAAGCGCAAGGCGCTGTATGCCGACTTCGTCACCCGCGCCAATACCGAGCTGCCCATCTGGATGCCAATTGAGCAATTGTTCGTCACCGTGATCACCGCGAAGGCGCGCAATCACTCCAATACGCCACGCTGGGCGTCGTCGACCTGGCATGATCTTTGGCTGGCCGAATAGCGCCAACTCCGCCAGTATAGCTGCATGCGTATCCTGAACCTCGCGGGGCGGCGGCTCGCCGCCTCGATCCCGACCTTGTTTCTCATCCTGATCGGCATCTTCCTGCTCCTGCAATTCGCGCCGGGCGACACCGTCGACGCGATGATGGCACAGATGGGTGGCGGCGACGCCGCGACCGCGCGCGAACTGCGGCAGTTCTACGGGCTCGATCTGTCGATCCCGATGCAGCTCGGCCACTATCTGTGGCGGCTGGTGCGGTTCGACCTCGGCTTCTCGTCGATCTACGGCAAGCCGGTCGCGAGCGTGATCCTCGAACGGCTGCCGCCGACGCTGCTGCTGATGACCGCGTCGCTCTCGTTCGCGTTCTTCGCGGGCCTCGTGCTCGGCGTGGTCGCCGCACGCGGCGTCAACAAGTGGCCGGACACCCTGATTTCGACGCTGGGCCTGATCTTCTACGCGACCCCGTCGTTCTGGTTCGGGCTGATGGCCATCGTGGTGTTCTCGGTCTATCTGCAATGGCTGCCGGCAGGCGGCTTCGAGGACATCGGCCAAGCGGCGACCGGGCTTGCGCGAACGCTCGATATCGCGGCGCATCTGGTGCTCCCGGCGCTGACGCTCGGGCTGATCTTCCTGGCGATCTACTTGCGCATCATGCGGGCCTCCATGCTCGAAGTGCTCAATCTCGATTTCGTTCGCACAGCACGCGCCAAGGGACTCGACGAGACCCGCGTCGTCGTCCGCCATGTGCTTCGCAACGCGCTGCTGCCGATGGTGACTCTGATCGGCCTGCAGGCGGGCACCATGCTGGGCGGCTCGGTGGTCGTCGAGAGCGTGTTCTCGCTGCCGGGCCTCGGCCGACTTGCATATGAATCGGTCGTGCAGCGCGACCTCAACACGCTACTTGGTATCGTGTTCGTCTCGGCGCTCCTGGTGATCGCCGTCAACTTCCTGGTCGACCTGCTCTACGCCCGCCTCGACCCACGCATCTCGTCGGGGACTTGACGCGATGGATGCACTCAAACGCTACTTCCGCAGCCCGGCCGCCATCGTCGGCCTGATCCTGTTGCTGCTCGTCATCGGCATGGCAATCAGCGCCGGCTGGATCTATCCGCGCGATCCGCTGGCGCTAGCCGGCCGCCCCCTGATTTGGCCATTCAGCAATCCGCGTTTCTTGCTCGGCACCGACAATTCCGGCCGTGACATCGCCGCCCAGATCTTCCACGGCGCACGGATCGCGCTGCTGATCGGCGGCGCCGCCACCGTGATCGCTATTCTCATCGGCGTGCTGATCGGCGCGTTCGCGGGCTATTTCGGCGGCTGGGTCGACACCGTCCTGATGCGAATTACAGAGGCATTCCAGACCCTGCCGAACTTCGTGCTGCTGCTGGTGCTGGTCGCGGTGTTCGGCTCGACGCTGACGACGGTGACGATCGCGGTCGGCATCGTGTCGTGGCCGGCGCCAGCACGACTGACGCGTGCCGAATTCCTCAGCTTGCGCAATCGCGAGTTCGTGCAAGCAGGTCGCACGCTGGGCATGAAGGATCTGCAGTTGATCCTCGGCGAGATCCTGCCCAACGCGCTGCCGCCGGTGATCGTCTATGCCAGCGTGGTGATGGCGGTGGCGATCCTGCTCGAGAGCGCACTGGCCTTCCTGCGGCTGTCAGATCCGAATGTCGCCTCCTGGGGCAATCTGATCGGGCTCGGCCGCGACGTGTTGCGCGTCCAATGGTACGTCGCCGCGATCCCCGGCATCGCCATCTTGATCACCGTGCTGGCGGTGTCGCTGGTCGGCCAGGGCCTCAACGATGCGCTCAACCCGAGGCTGAAGGGCCGATGACCACGCCCGCAGTTCTCACGCTCGACAAACTCAGCGTCCGGCTGCCCGCCGGCGCCGACCGGTCGCACGCGGTGCGCGAAGCATCGCTGACGATCGCCGCCGGCGAAATCCTTTGCGTGGTCGGCGAGTCCGGCTCCGGCAAATCGATCATGGCGAACGCCGTGATGCAGCTCCTACCCGGCGGCGTCGCCCTCGATGGTGGCTGCGTGCTGTTCGAGGGGCGTGACCTTGCGCAGGCCAGCGCCTCGGAAATGCGCAAGGTTCGCGGCGCAGGCATCGCCATGGTGTTTCAGGAGCCGATGACCGCGCTCAATCCGCTGCGCACCATCGGTGATCAGATCGGCGAGATGTTCTCGATCCATACCGATCTGTCGAAGCGTGACATCAAGGCCAAGGTGCTGGCGCTGCTGACCGACGTGCGCATCCCCGATCCGGCGCGTGCCGCCGGCGCGTATCCGCACGAGCTCTCCGGCGGCCAGCGCCAGCGCGCCATGATCGCGATGGCGCTAGCGCTCGATCCCAAGCTGCTGATCGCCGACGAACCAACGACCGCGCTCGACGTCACCACACAAGCGCAGATCCTCACTCTGATCCGCGAACTCCAAAGCCGGCGCAACACGGCGGTGCTGTTCATCACCCATGATTTCGGCGTCGTCGCCGAGATCGCCGACCGCGTCGTGGTGATGCAGCACGGCGTCATCGTCGAACAGGGCAAGGCCGACGACGTGCTGAACCGGCCACAGCATGCTTATACGCGGCAACTGATCGCGGCGGTGCCGCCGCTGACCGCCCCGCCTCCGCGTCCGTTCGGCAGCGACACGGTCCTGAGCATCGACAACGTATCGAAGACGTTCCGCACCGGCGGCTTTCTCGGCCGCGGCGCGCGCGTCACCGACGCAGTCAAGAACGTCTCGCTGAAATTGCCGAAGGGAGCGACCCTCGGCATCGTTGGCGAGAGCGGCTCCGGCAAGTCAACGCTGGCGCGCTGCATTATCCGGCTGCTCGATCCAGACGCGGGCTCGATCCTGCTGGACGGCCGTGACTGGGCGACGATGCCGCGCGAGCAGGTGCGGCGCGAAACGCGCTACATGCAGATGGTGTTTCAGGACCCGTTCGCCTCGCTCAATCCGCGGCACAAGGCCGAGGAGCTGGTCGCGCAAGGCCCGATCATCCACGGCACGCCGCGCAAGCAGGCGATCGCCGAAGCCCGCAAACTGTTCGAGCTGGTCGGGCTCGATCCCGCCGCCGGCGACCGGCTGCCACACGAATTCTCTGGCGGTCAGCGCCAACGGATCGGCCTCGCCCGTGCGCTGGCGCTGAAGCCCGACGTGCTGATCGCGGATGAAGCCGTATCGGCGCTCGACGTTTCGGTGCAAGCGCAGGTTCTCAAGCTGCTGACCGGCTTGCGCGAGCAACTTGGGCTGTCGATTATCTTCATCACCCACGATCTGCGCGTCGCCGCGCAGATCTGCGACCTCGTCGCCGTGATGAAGGACGGCGCTGTCGTCGAGCACGGCCCCGCCGGTAACGTCTTCAACGCCCCGCAGCACCCCTACACGCAAGCCCTGCTCGCCTCGATCCCTGGCGGAGATTTCGCGCGCTGCCACGCGGTGACCTAGCCGAGCTACGGACCAGATCGTCGCCTGCCGGCAGCTCCACGTGGATGGGTGCCGCTAGCCAGAATGCCGACAACGATCGATGATCCAACTGACAAGGCGCCCTTCTGCCTCCGACAACGGCTGCTCAACGAGGTGACAGAGGTAATAGTCTCGGCCATCCTCAATCTGATGGTCGAAGAGGCGTGACAGCCCTCCTTCGTCGACAAAGACATCGACGAGCGAGGGACGCAGCAGAGCGATGCCCAGACCATCCAGCGCCGCCTGCAAGGCGAGATTGCCGTCCTCCACCAACAGCCCGGTGCCGGGCTCGCCCTCGATGTGGTGTAGATCCCACCATTGCTGCCAACCGCCGAAGTCCTGATCGTGAATCAGCGTGTAGTTCTGCAGCAATTTCGGATCGGTGGCCGCTTCCCGATGTCGGGCCAGGAAGGCCCGGCTGCAATACGGCGCGATTGCGCCGGATAGAATCCGATGAGCTTTGTAGCCCTTCCAACTGCCCTCGCCGAACCGAACCGACAGATCCGCGGAATCGCTGACGTAGTTGCGATGGTGGGTGTAGGAGATGCTGAGATCGATATCCGGATTCCGATCCAAAAACTCCTGGATATGACGGAATAGCCAGGCCCTGGCGAACAGCGGGATGACGCCGAGCCGAACCTGCGTACTTCGGCTGCCCTCCCGAAGCTGATCAGTCGCGCCGCGCAGGACGGCGAACGCGGTGCGAACCGAGCGAAAATACTCGCGCCCCGCGTCGGTCAAAACGAGGCCCCGCCCCTGACGCCGCGTCAGCGGCTGCCCCATGAAGTCATCGAGCACGGCAAGTTGATGGCTGATCGCCGAAGGCGAGACCCCCAGTTCACGGCCAGCGGCGGTGGCGCCGCCGAGCCGTGCGACCGCTTCGAAGGCGCGCACCGAGGTCAGTGGGGGCTCGCCGCGCTCAATCATCTTCACCCCTCATATATTGAATAATTCTCATAATTATCAGCTATTGACGGTTAAAAATCCGGATATATCCTTGATTTATGTGAGAAAAATTCAACTACAAAGATGATCGGAGAGAGTAATTCCTTCTCCGCGTCTGTTGAGCCCGCCCGCCCCGGCTAGCGCACCGTCTCGGTCGAGACATTGCCGGCCGCACGAACATCGCATCCGCTGAACGGAGCCGAAACCATGACGATGCAGCACCTCTCACGACGCGCCTTCCTCTCCTCGGTCGCTTTTGCCGCCCTCGCCGTCACCCAGCCCAGCATCGTTCATGCGCAGGACGCTCCTATCCGGGGTGGCGTCTTGAACGTCCACATGAATGCCGAGCAGCGCGTGCTGAACCCTGCGATCCGGGCATCGGTCGATGTTTACCTGGTCGGTAGCAAGATCGTCGAGCCGCTGGTGGATCTGGACGATCAAGGCCGCCCGGTCGGCGTGTTGGCGACAGCCTGGAAAACGTCAGCCGACGGCAAGACGATCACCTTCAACCTGCGTGAGAACGTCAAATGGCATGACGGCAAGCCGTTCACATCGGCAGATGTTCAGTACACGGCGATGGAGCTGTGGAAGAAGTACCTGAACTACGGCTCGACCTTGCAGAAGAGCCTGCAAGCGGTCGATACGCCGGACCCGCTCACGGCCGTGTTCCAGTATTCCGAACCGATGCCGCTGGACCTGCTGCTGCGCGCTTTGCCCGACCTCGGATATATCGCGCCGAAGCATATCTATGAGGGCACGAATATTCTCGAAAACCCGGCGAATATCGAGCCGATCGGGACTGGCCCGTTCAAATTCGTGAAGTACGAGCGCGGTCAGTACATCATCGCCGAGCGCAACCCGGACTACTGGCGCAAGGGCTTCCCGTATCTCGACCGGATCGTGTGGAAGTTCATTCCCGACAAGACCGCTGCGGCGATGGCGTTGGAAACCGGCTCGGTGGACCTCAGCGCCTACACGTCGTTGACGTTGTCGGACATCAATCGGCTGCGCGAGCACAAGGATTTCATCGTCTCCACCAAGGGCAACGAAGGCAACGCAGTGCAGAATACGGTGGAGTTCAATTTCCGCCGCAAGGAGCTGGCGGATATTCGCGTCCGCCGCGCCATCATACACGCGATCAATACCGACTTCTTCATCGAGAACCTGCTCTATGGCTTCGGCAAACGCGGCCAGGGCCCGATCCCCCAGTCGTCGGACTTCTTCGTCGCAGGCGCGCCGGATCTGAAATACGACGTCGCGCTCGCCAATAAGCTGCTGGACGAGGCTGGATATCCGCGCACCAACGGGCAACGCTTCAAGCTACGACTGCTGCCCGCACCGTGGGGCGAGGACGTCAGCTCCTTCGCCACCTTCATCCAGCAATCGCTGACAGAGGTCGGCATTCAGGTCGAGATCGTACCGCGTGATGCGGCCGGCTTCTTGTCCGACGTGTACCGCGATTGGAATTTCGACCTGGCAACCGGACGCCACCAGTACAGGAGCGACCCTGCGGTCAGCACGACGGTCTGGTATCGCTCCGGCGCCACCAAGGGAGCGCCATGGACCAACCAATGGGGCTGGCAGGATGCCGAGATCGACCGGGTGATCGACAAGGCCGCAATCGAGCTCGATCCGCAGGCACGCAAGCGGCTCTACGCCGAATTCGTCAAGCTGGCGAACACAGAGGTGCCGGTCTGGATGGCGACCGACCGCGAATTCATTACGGTCACGAACAAGAAGCTGCGCAATGACCGCAACACCCCGCGCTGGCCTTCGAGCAGCTGGTATGACCTGTGGGTGCAGAAATGAGGAACGTCCCGTTGAAACTCAACTCCACCCCCTATCCGTTTCCGCTGCACGGCCCGCTGACGACGCACAACACCGCGCTGCTGGTCATTGATGTCCAGGGCGATTTCTGCGCCGAGGGCGGCTACATGCACCAGTTCGGCTTCGACCTCTCCGCCCTGCAGCGGCCGATCCCCGTAATCGCCCGCGTGCTGGCGGCCTGCCGCGCGGTCGGCATGCCGGTGATCCATACCCGCGAGACCTTCAAGCCCGACCTTTCGGACGTCCAGCCGCATCGGCTCTGGCGCGGCATCGACGGCAAGGGTGTGGCGGTCGGCGACGAGGGGCCGAAGGGACGCTACCTGATCGAGGGTGCCGAGTGCTGGCAGATCATCCCGGAGCTCGCGCCGCAGGATGGAGAGCCGGTGTTCGACAAGCCGTCCTACGGCGCCTTCGGCTTCACCGGCATCGAGAAACATCTGCGGGAGCGCGGTATCACAAACCTGATCCTGACCGGGCTCACCACCGATTGCTGCATCCACACCAATGTGCGCGAGGCGCTCGATCGCGGCTTCGACTGCCTGACGCTGGCGGACGGCACCGGCGCGTGTTTCGAGGCGGTTCACGAGGCGGCGATCCAGTTGCTGATCAAGAAAAGCGGCGTGTTCGGCGCCGTCGCCGAGAGTCCGGCGCTGCTCGAGGCGCTGCAGCGACTGCCGGTCGCAGAGGCGGCTTCATCATGAGTGGGGAGCAGGAACTCGGCATCCTCGCCCGCCGGCGGATCGAGGCCGGCGTCATCAAGCCGATCTACGAGACGCTATGTGCGCATCTCGGCAAGGAGCGGGCTCAATCGCTGATCGGCGAGGCCATCGCCAAGACCGCGGTCGAAGCCGGCCGCGACTTTGCGGCACGCGTGCCGGGCGGAGCGGATATCCGCAGCTTTGCGGAGCTGCAAAGGCTGTGGACCCAGGACGACGCGCTGGAGGTCGAGGTCCTGCGCGCGGACGATCAGGGCTTCAGCTACGACGTGCATCGCTGCCGCTATGCCGAGATGTATCGCGAGATGGGTCTCGGCGAGATCGGTCATCTGCTGTCGTGCAACCGGGATGCCGGTTTCATCGAAGGCTACGATCCCCGCGTCGAGCTGACCCGCACAAGCACCCTGATGTCGGGCGGCGCGTGTTGCGATTTCCGATACGAAGTCAAAGCCGGCGCAAAGACGTAATCGGCCGGCGCGGCAGAACAGGTTCGTCCGCGCCTCGTCAGCCGATCTCCTTGGCGTCCCGGTGCCGGTACAGCACCATCATCAGCGGCGCGAACGGACGCAGCAGTTCGTTCGCGGGGATCGGCGTCGGCTCGGTGAAGGGCAGCGCCAGTTCGCCATCCGGCGCGCCGCGGACGGCTTTGGACAGTTCGCGGCCGAGCGCGACCGACAACGCCACGCCCCGGCCGTTGCAGCCAGTCCAACCATAGGCGTTGGGGCCGAGGCGGTGGATGTGCGGCAGGTAGTCCGTCGTCATGCCGATGAAGCCGTTCCAGACGTAGTCGAACCGCACCTCGCCGATCTGCGGCCACAGGCTCTGCAGCCGCTTGCCGACCCGCGCCTTCAGCGTCGCGACCTGGTTGAACGGCCGGATAATGGCGCCGCCGGTGACGAAGCGGTTGCGCGCGTCGAACCGTCCGAAGATCAACTCGCCATGGGTGTCGGACATCGCCTGGCGGCCCGGGATGATGGTCTTGCGCACATTGTCGCTCAGTGGCTGCGTCGCCATCTGCCACGACCGTACCGGCATGACCTCGCTGGCGATCGCCGGCGCCAACGTCTTGGAGAATTCGCCGGTGTAGGCGTTGCTGGCGACCACCAGCGCCCGACCGCTGATCTCGCCCTGCGCCGTCTTGACGATCCATCGCTCGCCGCGGCGCTCGATGCTCACCGCCGGCGAGCGCGCGAAGATACGGCCGCCTTGCGCCAGCACGGCACGAGCTAGTCCGCGTGCTAGCGCCAGCGGATTGACGTGACCGCCGGTTCTGTTCCAGAACCCGCCGAACCAGGCTTCGGAACCGAGCATGTCGCGCACTTGATCGCGTGACAGCAGCTCGACCGGCGCGCCGAACTTCGACCACTGCCGGAATCGTCGCTCGGCGATCTTGATGCGGCCCGGCGAATGCACCGGCTGCACCCAGCCGTTCTGCTCCTGTTCGGCGTCGACGCCGTGGCGTTTGGCGACATCGAACAGGATCGATGCGCTGTCGCGGATCAGCCCGACCAGCCGCTCTCCTGCAGCACCATGCTTGGCGACGATGTCCTCCGGGTCAGGCCGCGACAACGTCGGAATCACCTGGCCATTGTTGCGACCGGATGCGCCCCAGCCGGGCTCCGCCGCCTCGACGACCGCGACATCGACGCCGGCCTCACGCAGATGAAGCGCCGTCGACAGCCCACTAAAGCCGCCGCCGATCACCACCACATCGGCCTCCTCCGCGCCATGTAAGGCCGGCAACTCTGGTCCGGGTCCAGTCACCGCATGCCAGAGAGATTTCGGCCAGGAGACATCGGTCGTTGTCATATCAATAGTTTCCGGTGATCGACGGATAAGGGCGGTTCTGGCGGATTGTATTTTGCCGGGAGGCGATCCGTCTATCCTACTGGTATCGCCAGCCTTGGGACAGCAGACATCCAGTCATGCGCCGCCGCGCACGCCGAGCACCGCATTCTCGGGTCACCCGCCTCAGATGCGCGCTGGTCTGTCCTGCTTGACGATCACACGCGACGGCCCCTGCTTGCGCGGGGGCTTCTTCGGCCCCTACGGCATGTCACGACACAGGCTCCTTCGGAGCCACCTCGCGGCTTCGCCAGCGCTAGGCGCTGTGGCTGACGACAGTGGTGTAGATGCGTTCGAGGAGCGATAAAGCGCCACGGTAGCCGACGTAACTCCGCGACAACACGACCTCATAGGAGGCCGGAAATCCGACTTCAATCAATGACCCTTTCATCTCCTTGACCAGGTCGCGTTCCCACGTGGTTCCAAAGATGATCGGAGGCTTGTGGCCGAAGTCGGCATTCCTCAGAGCTTGGTGAATGGTGTAGCTGTCTTCGACAAACTCCACGTCGACCGAGACGTCGTCATCGATCGCACGGAATTCAGCCTGAATTGCTTCGCGATGCTCAACTGGCGGATCTTCGGTGACGATTTGCTTGGCCGGAATCAATCCAAGCTGCGTGACGAGAAATTTCGTCAGCGCCAGATTGTAGGCACTGTCACCGATCACCGCAAAGCGCGCCGGCAAGCCCCACCAATACTCTGAGTAGAAATCGGTAAATCCATCGATGTAGTTGTAGTATCGCTTCTCCTCCTTGGCGATGAACGCCTCGACCACATCGGCCGAGATGCCGGCGAATGCGGCCACCTTCCGCAAAAATGCTCCGCTCTCCCGCGCGCCGATCGGAACGACGGGAATGTGCAGATAAGGCTGCTCGTACCGGCGAGCGAGCAGCTCAGCCGTCGACAATCCAAGCCACGGCGACAGCACCAAATTGAACTGCGCGCGCGGGATGTTCCGCCACTCGCTCAATCCCTCGGAATCCGGGCCGAACAGCACATTGACGTTCAGGCCAATGCCCTCCAGCAGCCTCTTGATCTCCTCGAGGTCGCCGCGCCAGAACGTGTTCTGATATGGCAGCAGCGACCAGAGATTGACCGTCCCCCGCTCCCGCACGCCATCCCAGGGACCGAGATACTGTTCGATGATCGCGTGCGTTACCGCCTCGTGGCCGGTGAAGTTGTTGCCGCGAAACCCTCCGGTCTCGGCATAAACGATCGGAACTCCGCGCTTCTGAAAATCACGGACCACCGATCCGACGTCGTCTCCGACGAGGTCCGGAATACAGCCGGTGAGCACGACGAACAAATCGGCATCCAAGACCAGCTGCGAGGATTCGATCAATTCGCGCAACCGGTCGGCGCCGCCGAAAATCACCTCGCGCTGCGATGCATTGGTACTCGGAACGACCGGCCCACCCCCATAACCACTGCCTTGGAAGCCGTTGTAAAAAGTGAGGTTCATGTACTGCTTGTCAGCACAGCCGGGCCCGCAATGCGTGATGGGCACCACCCTGGGGATCGCCGCAGCGGTCTGCATCGCGCCGATTGCGCACACATAGCGCACCAGTTCGATCGCACCCGACTTGGCGGCATCGGGCGTGATTTCCGTCGGTCGCGACTTGAGGGCAAGGATAGCCATGATGTGTCCCTTTACGAGGCGGCTCGCGCAAGCGCGAACGGATCCTTCTGCGCCAGCCAGGATTGCTTGTACGGAAGGCTCACCCGCTTCGCGATATCCTTATGGAATTTGCGATGCTGGAGCGCGGCGAGGATCGATTCCCCGAGGTTCACCATGCCTTGATAGCCCAAGGCATGGTGCTCATCGCCGAGCGGAATGGCGGGAATTCCGAGGCGGGCGGCAAGTGGCGCCAACCCGTTGTGCCGGATGATAATGAAGTCCGGCTTCACCCGCTGAAGCAGATTGTAGAACTGGTACTGCTGACGATTGCCCACGGTGAAGTGGCGAACGTCGCCATAATTCTCGATCAGATGGCCGAGCGAGTCCTGCCTGGGATCCTCGCTGTCGTAGACCGGATCGTGGTGGAACACCAAGGATCCATCCACCTCCACCCCGATCTCGCGAAGCACCCCGATCAGACCGTGAGAATAGGCGGAGCCGGTCGCCACATAGCCCTTGAGGCCTTTCAGTTTCGGCCGCAACTCATCGAGCAGCGGCTTGACCCGTGCATGCTCGCGGGCGATGTAATCTTCGGCTTGCGCCTCGCGGCCTGTGACACGGGCAAGCTCACGCAGCCACGCATCCGTCCCCGCAAACCCGTAGGGTTGTGGCGCCTTGATCTGCTCGACGCCGAACTCCTGCTCCAATGCCGTCGCCAGATAGGTGCCGAGCGTGTAGCAAAAGCTGACGGTCGCGCGCGCCTCCGACATCTGCGCGAGTTCCTCGACCGTCGCCATGTCGACCACATAGTTCACACGCAGACCGAGTTCGCCGAGCATCGGGCTGAAGACGTCGGTGCCCCACAGATTGATCACGTTGATCAGATCGTCCTGGCGCTTCTCCGGGTTGCGGCGCACGATCTGCCGCAAAATGCCGTGCTGGGTCGCATCAAATCCGGTCGACCAGTGCTTGGATTTGAAGCCTTCGCAATGCAGCGGGATGATCGGGATGCCGAATTCAGTTTCGGCCGTCCGCGCAACGCTCTCGATGTCATCGCCGATGATGCCGCTGGCGCAGGACGTCGCGATGAACACCGCCTTGGGTTGGTGGCGTTCGACGGCCAGCCGGATCGCTTCGGCCAGCTTTTCGGCCCCGCCATAGACCATGTCGCGTTCGCGCAGATTGGTCGAGATGAACCGAATGTTCTGGACCGGCAACCCACGCATCGCCAGGCCGTTGCGATAGATCGAATTATAGATCACCTGCCCCGCCCCACAGCCGATCGGCGAATGCTGGATCAGGACGGCGTCTCGGATATTGCCGGCCTGACACTCCACCATTTGCTCGCTGCAGACCGAACCCTGGGTAAACGGTCCTTCAAGCTCGCAAACCCGTCGCGCCTTCGTTCCGCAGCCGCCACAGTCGCCGCGCGAAAACGCCGACTCGTCGGCCAGCTTCGACGCGGTACCGTCCCATCCGATGATGGTGCCGAGCCGCTGTTCGCGGGTCTCGACGCTCGATGTCTTCAGATTCAGAACCATTCTGCGCCTCTAAAGCTGGAGGAAGAGTCTGCGACACGCTCGCGCGAATGCCGCCACAGCCGGAATCAGGCCACCTGCCGCTCCGCCTCGGCACGTTCGGCAGCAACCAGATGGTCAGCCCAGCGAGCGGACCATTCGCGAAGCTGCTGCGGATTCAATGGCGTCGGCACCTTCGACTCGGTGTGTTCGGCAATCCGGCGCGCCAGTTGCCGATAGACGTCGGCTTGCGCCGATTGCGGCGCCGCCTCGATGGTCGTCCGCCCGCTGAGCTCAGCCTGAGTCACCGTCAGCGAACGCGGAACGTACTGCACGATTGGCGTATCGGTATGCGCCGCAAAATCATCGATCACCTCGCGCTGAAAGTCGGTGTTGATCGAGTTGGCGATGATCCCGCCGAGCAGCGCACCGCCCGAGTTCGAGAACCGCTCGATGCCACGAAACAGATTGTTGGCTGCATAGATCGCCATGAAGTCGGATGACGACACCGTGAACACATGTTCGGCGATGCCTTCGCGCACCGGCACGGCGAAGCCGCCGCACACGACGTCGCCGAGCACGTCGTAGATCACGATGTCGAGGTCCAGCTCTTCGAAGACCCGTTGCTGCTTGAGCAGCTCAACGGCTGTAATGATGCCCCGCCCCGCGCATCCGACGCCCGGTTGCGGGCCGCCGGCCTCGACGCAATAGATGCCACCGAAGCCTTGAAATATCGCCTCATAGGCATCCACGCGGCGGCGTTCGGCCAAAAGATCGAGGACCGACGGAATGTACTCTCCGCCGCGAAGCGTGTTGGTCGAATCCGCCTTCGGGTCGGCGCCGAATTGCATGACCTTGTAGCCGGCCTCTGCAAGCGCGGCGCTGATGTTGGACGTCGTGGTCGATTTCCCGATGCCGCCTTTGCCGTAGATCGCGATCTGCTTGAGTTGTTTCGCCATGTGTCATGTCTCCAGGTTGTCTCAGGAAGGAACTGACCTCAGCCGTGCGAAAAGGTCGGTTCGGCGACGATGTCGTCACCATAGAGCTGCTGGGCGTAATCGCTGACGCCGGGAATGCCGCAGGCATCGGCCCTGCACCGCTGGCAATGGGTGAACACCCGCAGATACTTCTCCGCCGCGGCACGCGCCGCGTATCGCATGAGCATTCCAGGCGGCTTCAGATGCGCGAAGCCGTGCTGCGGGATCAGCGGAATGATGTTGATGAGATTTGCGCCGGCCGCCGCGACGCGTTCGGCGACGGCTTCGATGTGATGGTCGTTGACCGTCGGAATCAGCACAGTGTTGACTTTGACGGTCAGACCGTGGGCGGCGGCGCGGGCAATCCCCTCGAGTTGATTGGCGATCAGTCGCTCGCCGGCGACGACGCCGTTCAATCGCTTCCGTTGCCACGCGATCTTCGGCGTCACCTGCGCTTGGATCTGCGGATCGACCGCATTGACCGTCACCGTCAGTGTCGAAATCCCGAGCGCTGCGATCTCATCGATGCGGTCCGGCAGCATCAGACCATTGGTCGATAGGCAGAGGACCAACTCGGGCCAACGCTCGCGGACCAACGCGAACGTCTGAAGCGCATGCGGCGTCGCCAGCGGATCACCCGGCCCGGCGATGCCGACTACGTTGATGGACGGGCAGAGCTCGAGCGCCCTCGCGACAATGGCCACCGCCTGCTGAGGCGTCAGTAGACGCGTGGCGACACCGGGACGCTGATCGCGCCGGTTGAAGTCACGAATACAGAACGCGCAATCGATATTGCACCCCGGACTCACAGGCAGATGGAGGCGCGCCGCGCGTGCGTGCCCCTCGGCCGTTGTGCTGAAACAAGGATGTCGACCTTCCAGCTCCGGAAAGGCCGGTGCCGTCGCGGCCATCCGCATTGCCTGGGCCGCGCAGTTTTGGCCGGTCTCGGTCACGATGCACGACGCTCCAGCACGGCAGATCTCGCTCCAACACAACGACGGGTCACGTCGCACCGCTGCTCAAAGACGGCACGGCCCTGACTAGAACGACCAAAGGAAACCGATGACAACGCTGCCGACCGCGCGACTTCTTTCACCAGACCTGTCAGCAACACGACGTCCCCACAGGCGCGCCTCGCGTCACCGACAATCTCATCCCAGTTCCTTTCTGCCATCCTCGATCGTCGCGATCATCGCGTCGCCGACGGCATCAACTAACAACTCACAGCTGTGTGAATTACCGTATTCTTGCAAGGATTAGCTTTCATAGTCTGCCAACTCACATCCGCATCGTTCTCTGAAAGACGCGGACAGGCGAATTTGCGACTACGGTGGATTGTAATTGGTACGCGCTAACCGCTTTGCGCGAGATCTGCTGTTGGCGATCCTTCCGTCGATTCCTACGACGCGGTATCGACGCTGCTTCGCAAGCAGCTCTGCACGGCCCACGCGCCGCCTATTGCGAACGTGGCGTTGTCACCGTGAGACTGACGGACGTCATCGCGACGCCGATCCAAAACGTTCCCCACCAATAGCTCGCAACGACAGACGGATGCGACGCGCGACATAGTGAACGCGCGAGCTCGCACACCGACGAGTTGCCGACGAGGCAGGTTGCGGCCTCCGAGGCACTCAAGTACGAGAACCTCACGACATCGCCAAACGTGATCCACCACCATCCCACTGCGCTGACCAGCATCAACGCTCCGAACGCCAACAATGCGCGGCCGACCATGTTCATCGGATCACGTCGCAACACCCAGCGTGCTGAGGATTTGGCGGCGCAGCTCGACCAGCACCGGATCATCGCGGTGTCGGGGATAGGGTTCGTCGAACAGAAATTCAGCTTTGATCCGAGCCGGTCTTTCGCCGAACACTAGAATACGGGAGGCGAGCAATAGCGCCTCCTCGACATCATGCGTGACCAGGATCGCGGTGAACCTTTTCTTTTGCCACAGCCGCACCAGCTCGTCCTGCAACGTCAATCGCGTGAGCGAGTCGAGCTTGCCGAGCGGCTCATCCAACAGCAGCAGCGACGGATCGTTGACCAAGGCGCGTGCCAAGGACGCCCGTTGCGCCATGCCGCCGGATAGCTGATGCGGATAAGCCGTTTCGAAGCCATCAAGGCCGACAAGCGCCAGTGCTTCAGCGACCCGGGAGCGCTGCAGCTTGAGAACGCCTCTCGCTTCGAGCCCGGTCGCCACATTGCTCCACACGTTCGCCCACGGGAACAGGGTCGGATCCTGAAACACCAGATTGCGGGATGGGTCCGGCCCGGTCACGCGCTCACCGTCGGCGAAGATCGTGCCGCTCGACGGTGGTTCTAGGCCGGCTATCAGGCGCAGCAATGTCGACTTTCCGCAGCCCGAGGGGCCGAGCAACGCAACGAAGTCTCCCGGAGCGACGTCCAGATCGATCGTGTCGAGGACCGGCAAGCTCGTTCCAGACAGCTTGAAGCGGTGGCTGACGCCTCGGATCTCGAGCGCCATCCCGTCGCTGTCGACGTCTGCCGGGATCGTGTCTGGAGAGGCGGAGTGAACCAGCACAAGATCGGCCATCAGATGAAACCTTCCTGCCAATTCAACAGGCGATCTCGCACCACGAATAGCAGACGAATAATCCCGGCGCAGAGCAGCGCCATGATCAACAGCGCAGCATAGACATTGGCATAACCCGAATAGGCCGTTTGGAATTGGATGTACCAGCCGAGCCCGTATTTGGCGCCGAGCATCTCCGCAACGACCAACACCGCAAAGGAATAGTACAGCGCCATGAACAGACCCACGAAGACGTGGGGCATTGCCGCCGGGATCGCGACGCGGCGAATGAGATAGCGGCTGTCCGCGCCGAGAATGCGGCCGACATCGTAATAGGCTCGGTTTACGGATCCCACCCCCGATGCGGTGAGGATTGCCACCGGAATTCCTGACGCCAGCGCCACAATGAAGATGCTCGCG
Organism: Rhodopseudomonas sp. BR0G17; assembly: GCF_010907025.1. NCBI lineage: Bacteria > Pseudomonadati > Pseudomonadota > Alphaproteobacteria > Hyphomicrobiales > Nitrobacteraceae > Rhodopseudomonas > Rhodopseudomonas sp. BR0G17. The sequence continues at coordinate 51,143 of NZ_QUML01000024.1, forward strand.
CCGAAAGTAGTGGGGAAGAAGTAGAAGGTGCAGGGAATCCACGCAGTGGCCGGGACCGGTCCGATCAGCTTCAGCAGCGGCATGCCCCAATAGCTAAACCGCCGCGACCATCCGAGGGCCACCCCGACTCCGTAACCGACGATGATGCCCGACAGGAATCCCAAGGCCCAAAGCCGAAGCGTATAACCGATGCAGATCAGCAGCCGCGAGCCGTCGGTGACGTAAACATTGAGAAGTCCGTGAGGCGGCGAAAAGAACGGCTTAGGCAGCCAACCGAACTTCGCTGTCGTCAGTTCCCAGACTGCCAGCCAAATGCCCACGACGATCACCCATGGGCCGTAGTGGACCAGCACCTCCCCTGCACGTCCGAGCCGATGCACGATGACCGACAGGGTGAGGAATATCGCCGCGACACCGGCCGTGATCCACGCGAACAGCGATGCACTTCCCCAAGGGACGACGTCGGGTAGCCCGATTGTGACGAGTGCAGCGGCGAGCCACGCTGCGGCGGCGAGCAGCCCGTCCCGCCAGAGGCCGTTGACCGCAGCGACGTGGCCGACGACCGCCTCGTCCCTGGCGGCCTGAATGGCATCGGTCATAGCTGTGCCCTCAAGCCAGCAGATTGACGGTCACACGCTCGGCAAAGGCTTTGGGATCCGTGCTGGAATCGAGGACTTTGACGAGCTTCAAATCCTCCGAACTCTTCTGGATCTGATCAACCAGCGGCTGTCCTATCGGGTGATTGTGCAGGACGAACGAACCGAGGATCTCGGTTAGTTCCGCATGCGTCAGCCCCGCGGGCTTCAATGCGTCCAGATACCATTGCGCGGCTTCGTCGGCATGATCCGCGACGTAGTCGTGCACTTCGATGTTGGCAATCGCCAGACGGCGGAGTGCGTCTTTGTTAGCCTTGAGGAAGGCGCCATTGGCACCCAGCACGCAGCAGGTGTGCCCTTCGTACACGCCTGTCTGAGTGTCTGCGATCTTGGTGAGCCCGAACTTTTTCTCGATCGAGAACGCCCACGGGTCAAGATGAGCCGCAATGTCGGCGTCACCACGGTTGACCGCCTCGCCCACCAGATCGAATGGAACGACCTTCCACGTCACGTCGTTCTCCGGGTCGATGCCAGCCTTCGCGAGCGTGACCTGGAACGCCACCTTCGGCGGCGACACGACATCGTAGCTGGCGATCGTCTTGCCCTTGACGCCGGCAATGTCCTTGATGCCCGACGCCGGCGAGGCCAGCAGACGCTGGCAGCCGCCATGCGAACCGACGAACAGCTTGACGTCGAAGCCCTGCTCCAGAGGCTTGAGCCAATCGCCGATCAGTCCCGCTCCGACATCGGCCTTGCCGGTCGCGAGAGCCTGGATCAGGGTCTGCCCGCTGGCCCCCTGATAGAACAGCTCGACGTCGACATTGTGCTTCGCATACAGCCCCTTGGCCACACCGAAACCGAGTGGCGAATGGCAGGCTGCGACCTCCGTCCAGGCTAGGCGGATCTTGGGTGCAGGTGCAGCGACCGCAGGCGAATAGATTCTTCCAGCCAACGCACCGGCCGAAGCGACCAGCCCCGCGGCGCCGGTCGTCTTGAGCAAATGACGCCGGGACAGACCGCCAACCTTCTTCGATTGCGCCATCAAACGCCTCCGATGCTTCAAAAAAAACTAGAAAATTCTGCTCGATCGGATCGAGTTGGCCCCGTGACCAACCAAATGAATTAGTCCAGTTCGCGGTAGCGCAGGATTCAGAGCGAGGAAGCGCCATTCACTCGTTGCTATTCCCCGACCGCGAACGTTTTCGCTCGTCAATGATGCCGGCTGCCACACCGGCTGTCGAGACGGCGACAAAAATAACAACACGGGAACTACTGCACTAATAATCGATACAATGTTCATATCGCGTGGCGAGTTGTGATAACAGTTTTGTGCTCGCCACCGTTTCATCAAATCCGCAACCGCATTCGAATACCGCGCCAAGATAGAGAGATGATTGGCCGAGTAGACCGGCAGCGATTGATCCAATCTGATACGGTTGGTCTCACTACCGAGGCAGCAAGCGTTCGCCGGCAGTGATACTGCGAGCCAAGAGGCGAAACGACATCCGCCGAGCCGATCGAGAGTGATCAGCGCCCGTTGGATGAGCCGAGCCGCCGCTCCAGCCAGAGGCTGTAGCGCGAGCCGCCATAGCCCATGACAAAATAGACGAGAGCCACCACCAGGAACGACTCCTTGTAGTAGCCGAGCCACTCCGGATCGGCCGCCGCAGCCCTCGCCGCGCTCAGAATGTCCATGATCCCGATCACCGCGAGCAGCGACGTCGCGAGCAGAAAGCCGATACCGAGATTGACCAGGCCGGGCACGACGGCTCGCAGCGCCTGCGGCAGCACGACGAGACGCATCGCCCGCCAGTAGCCCAACCCGAGTGCCAGCGCCGCTTCCTCCTGCCCCTTCGGCACGGCCTGCAGGCCGCCGCGCACGACCTCGGCAACGTAGGCGGTCCAGAATAGCGCGACCATCACGATCGCACGCGGCAGCTTGTCCAGCGGAACGCTGCCCGGCAGTGCCATCGGCAGAATCAACGTGGCGAAGTACAGGATGGCAACCATTGGGATCGCCCGCATCAGTTCGATGTAACCGATGGCGAGCCAGCGCACGACCCGCATCCGGGACCGCCGCGCCAGCGACAGCAGCACGGCGATCGGCACCGACGTGGTGAAACAGATCATCCACACCAGCAACGTGATCGGAAGCCCACCCCATTGGTTGGAGGACACCACACTTCCGCCCGGCAGGCCGCTCATCAGCGCCAGACAGACACCGATCACGACCGGCCACGCCACGACGAGGCGGGCGCTCCACAGGCGCGGCATCGCGCTCGCGAGCAGCAGGGCGATCAGCAGCCCGCACACCACGACGGGGCGCCACAGTCCATCGGCGGGATAGAACGCGAACAGGAAGAACCGCAGCTTGGCGGCGACGAACGCCCAGCATGCGCCGCCCCGCGCCGCGCACTCGGCCGAGCTGCCTTGCAACGTCGCGTCGAGCAGCAGCCAACGCAGCAGTGGCACCCCGAGCCACACGATCAGCACCAAGACAGCGAATGTCACAAGCGCGCGACGCCAGCCGCCGAACAGCGCTGCAACCGGCTTCGGCCAGTCGAAGCTGCGTCGCTGCGATAGGGTCTCCTGGAGTTCGAACGCGTTCAAGCCGGCCGCCCTCCCCGCATCGCGACGCGCGCATTGTAGGAGTTCATCATCGCCGATACCGACAGGTTCAGGGCCAGATAAAGTGCCACCACGATCAGTAGCGCCTCGAGCGCCTGCCCGGTCGTGTTGGCGGTGGTGTTGGTGATGTTCATCAGGTCAGGATAGCCGATCGCCACCGCGAGGCTGGAATCCTTGATGACGTCGAGATAGCACGAAGTCGCCAGCGGCGTGATCACGCGGAGCGCTTGCGGCAACACCACCAGCCGAATGATCTGCAATTCGCTCAGCCCGAGCGCTCGCGCGGCATCCCATTGCGCGCGCCGCACCGACAAGATGCCGGCGCGGACGATTTCGGCAAAGATCGCAGCGAACTTCACCGTCAGCCCGACCAGTAACGCGGCGAATTCCGGCGTCAGGCTGGTACCACCCTGAATATTGAATCCCTGCACCGCTGGACTGTGCAGCGAAATCCGGAAGCCGCTGGTATAGATCACGACCGCGAGCACGAGCATTGCCACCAGACCGAGCGGTAGCGGCGCCAGCGGGCCGCGCGCTCGGCTCCGCCACACCAACGCCAGCCAGCCGAGCAGGACCGCCGCGATCGCCGTGATCGCCATCCACGATCCCTCGGCAATGCCGACGCTCGGCAGATAGACGCCGCGATTGGTCAGGAACACACAGTCGAACCACACCACGGCGCGGCGTGGCGGCGGCAGCGCGTGGGCCAGCCCAATCCAGAAGAACAGTTGCAGCAGCAGCGGCGTGTTGCGCACGACCTCGATCGACCAGCGGACGAGACCCGACAGCACCGGATGGCCTGCTAGCCGAATCAGCGCCAGCGCGACACCCAGCACGGTCGCGAGTATGCAGCTCACCACCGCGACCTTCGCGGTGTTAAGGACGCCGACAGCGATCGCACGCGCGTAGCTGTCGCCGGCCCGGAACGGGATCGCGCTCTCGCCGATTTCGAAATTGGCTGCGCGCTCCAGGAAGCCAAACCCGGGCGTCAGGCCGATCCTCGCCATGGTGGCGGCGATGTTCGATCCCAAAACGACGACGAGGACCACGACCGTGACCAACACGGCGAGTTGTATCGCCGGTCGCGGCCCGAGCCAATTTGACAGCCACGCTCTCGGGCGGCGCCGGAGGCGTTCGAGCGCAGACACGGCGACCGCCGCGCGTTATATCAGCGGAACGGCGGCGAGTACAACAAGCCGCCCTGGTTCCAAAGCCGATTGTAGCCGCGCTCCCAGCCGAGCGGTTTGAGGTGCCGATCGAAGATCTCGCCGTAATTGCCGACCGTCTTGATGATCGTGTAGGCCCATTTCGGATCGAGCCCGATCGACTCGGCGAGCGACGGATCGACGCCGAGGAACCGCCGGATCGACGGATCGTCGGACTTGAGGAAGTCGTCGACATTCTTCGACGTGATCCCCCACTCCTCGGCCTGGATCGTGGCGTTGACCGTCCAGGTGACGATCTCAAGCCAGCGATCGTCGCCGCCTGCAACCGCCGGCGCCAGCGGCTCCTTCGACAACCGCTCCGGCAAAATCACGTAGTCGCCCGGCTTCTTCAGCTGGGTCTGCTTGGCCGCGAGGTCGGAAGCATCCTGGGTCAGGCCGTCGACGCGCCCCGAGTCGAGAGCCGCAATGAACTCGCTGGTGTCCTCGATCGTCACCGGCGTGAATTTGTGCCGGTGCTTGCGGAAATAGTCGGCAATGTTCAGCTCGCCGGTGGTGCCGCTTTGGATTCCGATCGTCGCGCCGTCGAGTTGCGACGCCGAGGTCACGCCGAGATCCTTGCGCACCAGGATGCCCTGGCCGTCGTAGAAGATGGTCGGACCGAAATGAAAGCCGAGCTTGAACGCACGCGTGATGGTGACGGTGACTCCAGACAGCAGCACGTCGAACTCGCCCGATTGCAGCGCCGGGAGACGCTGCTGCGGCGACGAACTGGTAAACTGCACCTTGTCGGGATCTCCGAACACGGTGACAGCCAGCGCCCGGCCGAAGTCGACGAAGAAGCCTTGCCAGCGGCCATTCGAATCCGGCGCGAAATAGCCAGGCGTCGTTCCGACGCCGACCTTGATCACCCCGCGGGACTTGATGCGGTCGAGCGTCGGCCCCGCCGATGCGGCGCTCGACACCAGAGCAAGGACGACCGCGAGCGCAGCGCCAACCGACGTTGTCCGTCGCACATGCTGAAACATGACAGGATTCTCCAGCTATCGGGGTGCCGTTGCTAATCCCGCGTGAAGGTCACGGGGCGGCTGTATTCGTAAGGCGCGATGTCGGCGAACGCCGCCCGTCGCGCCTTGGCATGATCGTCGACCGTGCGCCAAGAGCCGCCGATCAGCGCTGCGGTGCGCTCTTCGCCCCGATATCGATTCCACTCCGCGATCGACTTGGTGGTGGGACGTCCGCTGCGTGCAAAGCTGGCCCAGATCTCGCCGATCCGATCCCGCACATTCAAGCGGTCCTGGCTGTCGCCGATCAGCGGCGCGGCGGCATCGAGCGTCCCAAAAATGAACGGAACCTCAGCGGTGTGCGGCGAGCCCAGCACGCCGTCTCGCGCCGGGGATCGCCAGTCGAACCGATAGGCGTACACCGGCGCTTTGCCCTGTGCGGCCTTGCGGTCGGCGACCAGCAGCGTCGGCAGCACGTAGTTGTAGTCGCCGGCGACGGCGATCAGCAGTTCGCTCGGCGACGATTCCGGCAGGATGTCACGGTAGGCGCGGATCAGCTTGTCGGTCGCCGCATCGTCGAGACCGATGAATTTCTTGATCCGGGTGCGAACCTGATCCGCCCCCAGCGAGAAGTTGCGTTGATCGCCCGCGAGGAAGAAGGTCGCTTCATCCGCCGTCGTGCCGATCAGCAGCGGGATGTCATCCGACACCGCGCTGGCGGCCGGATCGAACGGATGCTGCTTGAACACCAGATTGTCCAGCGTCGGCCGGAAATCAGCGACGCCGGTCTTCGCCGCCACCTGCGCGATCGCCGCAACCAGCTTGTCGGCGGGAATCTCCCGCAGCTTGCCGGCGTTCTTCGCCGTCAGATCGAACTGCGCCAGCAGCGCGTGCGCCGAGCGCGCGGCCGATTCCGGTGTCGCCAGCCGCCAGGCACCCGACGCGCTCTGGATCACGGCGCGGTGGAACAGGCCCTTGGCAGCTGGTGCGCCGAGCAGCACCGCGACTTTCGCGGCGCCGCCGGACTGACCGAAGATGGTGACGTTACCGGCATCGCCGCCGATCGCAGCAGCGTTGTCGCGCACCCATTTCAACGCCGCGATCTGATCCAGCACGGAAAGATTGCCCGACGCCGGCGACAGTTCTTCGGGAAATTCGCCGGTGTACAGCGAGCCGAACAGATTGAGGCGGTGGTTGATGGAGACAACGACTACGTTCTGCGCCTTGGCAAGGTGCGAGCCGTCGAAGCCCGGCGATGTGCCGGCGCCGATCGCGAATGCGCCACCGTGCAGCCACACCAGAATCGGCCGCTTGCCGCCGTCGTTGACCCCGGGCGTGTACACCGACAGCGTGAGATTGTCCTCGCTGGTCGGCACCTTCGACCAGTACCAGGCGAACTCGGCCGGGCTCGGTGCCGCGGGCTGCGGCGCCGATGGCCCGAACTGCGTCGCGTCGCGCTCGCCGGTCCACGCAGCAGGCGGCACCGGCGGACGGAACCGATTGTCGCCGGCGGTCGACGCGCCGTAGGGCACGCCCTTGAATGATGCAACTCCCTCGACGCTCTCTCCGCGCAGCCGCCCGAGCCGCGTCTCTATCACAACCGGCGACGCCTCGCGCGCCCGCGCCGGCGTGGTGAACACCAGCGGCAATGTGGTGGAAGACGCACCGGTGAGCACGGCGGCTCCAACGGCGTGACCGAGGAAACGGCGTCGATTCATCTTCGGGGCAGACGGGTCGAAGGATTGGGGCGGCATAGCAAGATTCCAGGACAGAGATTTCGACTGGCGCACGACATCCGAGAGCAGACTGCTCACTCCTGCCGCGCGCTTCGCACACTTCACGATGTCGACGATGGCTGTCCGCCGCAGCCAGAGCAATAGTCGTAAACTTCGAATTTCGGCCGCGCGACAGACTGTCGTTTCACCACGTCACGCAGTACTGAAACAATCGACTTCCATGCTTTGGCCGAGGCCGCACACGCGCCGTCCGCGTCATCACGCGCGCGGATGCGACGATTACTTCCGATTCAATGGTTCCGGCACGAACGATCCATCGCACCCGGATTCATTGGAAGCGAATTTCGGCGACGCTCTGCTAGCGTCGGGTCGTGTAACCATCCTCATCGGAAGGACTCTTGATGTCACAAAAGGCCCTGATCGCCGCGATCACCTCGGGACTGTTCACAATGTTCGCCGTTGTCCTCTGGCCGGTCGCATCGGCGAAGGCGGAAGTCGAGATCGTCACCGAGGACTTCAAGATCAAGTCATCGACTCCCGGAATCGAACTGTTCGTCCGCAACAAACGTCCCGCGGGCACGGACGTCTACCGGAGCGATCGCACCGTCCTCTACGTGCATGGCGCCACGCTGGCTTCCGAGCTCGTGTTCGATCTGCCGGTCGGCGGCGCGTCGTGGGCCGACGATCTCGCGCGGGCCGGCTGGGACGTGTGGCTGGTCGATGTTCGCGGCTACGGCCGGTCGACATGGCCGGAGGCACTGCGGGCGCCGGCCGAGAACAATCCGCCGGTGGCGACAACGGCGGAAGCCGTCGCGGATTTCACCTCCGCTGCCGATTTCATTCGTGCCAAGCGCAAGATCGACAGCCTACAGGTGATCGGGTGGTCGTGGGGCGGCGTGATCAGCGGCGCCTATGCGGCGGCCAATCCCGACAAGGTGTCGTCGCTCGTGCTTGTTGCGCCGTTGTGGGCGTTCGACAAACCCGTTACCGCAGGCCCGCCCAAGAAGGCGTGGCAGGAATGGACACTCGCCGACTCGCGCGCGCGGATCCAAAAGGGCGTTCCCGCCGAACAGGCGAAGCTGATCCTGCCTGACAGCACCGTCGCGCTGTGGGAGAAGGCCGTACGCGACAGTCAGCCGGAGGCGACCGGACGCACGCCCGAACTGTTCAGGTCGCCGACCGGCGTTGCGGCGGATGTGTCGTGGCAGGCGCAGCAGCCCTATGATGCGGCGGCCATCACGGCCCGGACCCTGATCATCCGCGGCGAGTGGGACGATCTCACACCGAGGTCGCTGCAGCTGGCGCTGTTCGGCCAATTGAAGAACGCGAAGATTCGCGAACTGATCGAAGTCCCCGCCGCGAGCCACTTCATCATCGTGGAAAAGGCCCGAGACCGCCTGTTCGACGAAGTCAGAAATTTCCTCTCCCGGCACTGACCAAGCACGGACCACGACACAAGGCTCGGGACGAGCGCTCACCGCCTTGGCAGGCTTCGCTCGAGCCACACTGTATCGCACCGTCTTTTACACTGCGCCCCGCTCGGAGATGCGGCATTCGATCGGGCGACGATTTCAACCGTCGTCCGATGGAGCTTTGCCTACCTGGCAGGACAGGCATGATCGCATCGGGCTCCAATCCCCGCTATGGTCGCTGAAGATACGCGACACGGGATGCAATGATGACCAATGCAGCGAAGCCATGGGGCCCGGCCACCTGGGCTCTATATATGGGTGACCACCATCGCGAGGTCGGAGATCCGGTGACGCCCGGCCCTGCCCTGAGTGCGAGCTTTCTCACCGCCCCAAACGCGGTCGGCTTCTCCGCCAATGATCTCGGCGCCGCGGCGCCGCATTTCTACACAAGATGGAGCAATCCCACCGTCGAGCTGCTGGAGGCACGACTGGCGGCGCTCGATGCCGGCGAAGCCGCGGTGACGTTCGCGTCCGGCATGGCCGCCGTGGCCGCGTTGTTTTGCGACCGCCTCCACGCCGGTGACCATCTGGTGCTGTCCGACGTCTGCTATGCGGGCGTCGCCGAACTCGCCCATGATGAGCTTACTCGCAATGGCATCGCGGTGACGACTGTGGATTCGTCGAGGCCCGAGGCGATCGCGGCTGCGCTTCGTCCCAACACCCGGCTGGTGCATATCGAAACGCCGGCCAATCCGATCCTGCGCCTCGCAGATATCGCCGCGATTGCTCCGCTCGTACACGCGGCCGGCGCCGAATTGTCGGTCGACGCAACCATCGCGACTCCGCTCGGCCTTCGCCCCCTCGAACTCGGTGCCGACTACGTCGTCCACTCGCTGACCAAATACATCTGCGGTCATGGCGACACGCTTGGCGGCGCGGTGATCGGACGAGCCGAGGCGATCGCGCGACTGCGGCGCGGCAGCCTGATCCACCTCGGGGGCTGCCTGGCGCCGTTCTCGGCATGGCTGATCCTGCGGGGTCTCGAAACGCTCGCGCCGCGGATGCGGCTGCACGAGACCAACGCAAGGGCGGTCGAAGCGCTCCTCGCGAGCCATCCGAAGGTGAAAGCGGTCTACTGGCCCGGCTCGCCTCGCCATCCGCAGCACGAGCTGGCGCAACAAACCATGCGTTGCTTCTCAGGCCTGCTCTCATTCACCGTGAATGGCGACGGGCCGGCATTGGCGGAGCAATTCGCCGAGCGGATGCGCGTCGTCTCCTATGCGGTCTCGCTCGGCAAGACCAAGAGCCTGCTGGTCTACATCCCCACCGAGGACATTCTGCGCTCGTCGTTCCGACTGACCGGCGATGCCGCGGCGAGCTATCGCGCCTGGGCCGGCGACGGAGTCTTTCGTCTGTCAGTCGGCATCGAGGATTCCGCCGATATCCTCGCGGATCTCGAAACCGCACTGGGATGAAACGGCTCCCGCTGCGTGCCAACGGTCCGGCTGATCTCGAGACTCTCGACCTCGAGGTCGGCGTCGCCCGAGCAACGGCGATAGGCTGGTAACCCTTCGAATCTCCAACACCGACCAGGACGACATCTGTCGTCTCCACTCGTTGCGTTAGAGGTCGGCGACCAGCCGCTATGTATCTCGGCGCCCGAACGGCGGCCTCATTATCCACCCCGACGACGTAGAGGACGAAGACCAGTTCCTTGCCGAGTGTCAGGCAAGTCAGAACTCGCCCCTCCTCCGATCGTCGCTACCGCATTGGAGCTGATCGACCGGCCCGGTCCGCCACGCAGAGCAGAGGCCGATTACGACAGCCCTTCCATGCTCAAAGCACGCTCCGCGCGACAATCTCATTCTTGTACCAGTCGAATTCAGAGAACTTCTTTTCGGTTGATTTGCCTAGATAACTAACTGACAAATCACTTGTTTCGCGAAGGTATCCACGTCGCATCGAGACGGCGCGGCCCGCGGAAGCAACGGCAATGAACCGAGAGGAGAGGAAACCCATGACGACCCTATCCCGGCGCCTGGCGACCAGTCTGGTCCTGGCAACGATGCTGGCGCCGACCGCGGTCTTTGCCGCGGACAAGCCAAAGGAGATCAGGATCGATTGGGCGACCTACAATCCCGTTTCGATCGTGCTCAAGCAGCAAGGCCTGCTTGAAAAGGAATTCGCCAAAGACGGCATCGGCATCGTTTGGGTGCAGTCGGCCGGCTCCAACAAAGCGCTCGAATTCCTCAACGCCGGCTCGATCGATTTCGGCTCCACCGCAGGTTCGGCCGCGTTGGTTGCGAAGATCAACGGCAATCCGATCAAGTCGATCTACGTCTATTCACGGCCCGAATGGACTGCGCTGGTGACCACCAAGGATTCCAAGATCGTCTCGGTCGCCGACCTCAAGGGAAAACGCGTAGCGGTGACTCGCGGCACCGATCCCCATATTTTCCTGGTGCGTGCACTGCTTGGTGCCGGCCTGAGCCAGAACGACATTACCCCCGTGCTACTGCAACACGCCGATGGAAAGGCCGCGTTGATCCGCGGCGATGTCGATGCCTGGGCTGGCCTCGATCCGATGATGGCACAAGCCGAAGTCGAGGAAGGCGCCAAGTTGTTCTACCGCAACCCCGAAGCCAACACCTGGGGCATCCTCAACGTGCGTGAAGACTTCCTCAAGGAGCATCCGGATCTGGTTCGGCGCGTGCTGGCCGTTTACGAAGATGCGCGCAAGTACTCGCTCGCCCATTACGACGAGCTGAAGCAAGCTTTCATCGGCGTGACCAAGCTGCCCGACGCCGTGGTCGACAAGCAGCTCAAGGAACGCACCGAACTCACTCACAGCCGGATCGGCACGCCGCAGCGCGACTCCATTCTCGCCGCCGGACTGGCACTGCAGCAGGCGGGCGTGATCCAGCCGTCGGTCGACGTCAAAGCGGTGCTCGACACGCTGATCGACGATCAGGTGCCACTGCCGACCAACTAAGCACGTCACAGGGCGGCTGCGGACGGCAGATCGCGTGCGAAGCGAGTGGCATGCGGGGCCGGAGATGTCGGCCCCGCCAAATGCGGCTCCTGACGTGGAGCCAAATTGGGAAGCGGTTTGGCTATGACCTTGACGTTAGACAACGCCGCGCCGGTCACGACGGCAGCTGCATCGGCGCATCGCCGCGCACCTCCTTGGCGCGGGCCGGCGCTTGGACTGCTGTTGCCGCTGACGGTGGCGGTCGGCTGGGAAGCGGCAGTATATCTCGGCTGGTCCAACGGCCGGCTGGTGCCGCCCCCGTCTCGCGTGTTTTCGACCATTGCCGAATTGGCACGAACCGGAGAACTCACTCGGCACGTTGTCGCGACGCTCGGCCGCGTCGCCGCCGGCTTCGGTCTCGGCGTCCTGTCGGGGACGGTGCTCGGCGCGGTCGCGGGCTATTGGAGTGTCGCACGCCGGCTGCTCGACCCGACCGTTCAGGCGCTGCGCGCGATCCCGTCGATCGCGTGGGTGCCGCTGTTCATTCTGTGGCTCGGGATCTTCGAGACTTCGAAGGTGGCGCTGATTGCGGTCGGCGTGTTCTTCCCGGTGTATCTCGGCGTGATGGGCGCGATCCGCTCGGTGGATCGCAAGATCGTCGAGGTCGGCCGCGCGTTCCGATTGTCCGGCCCGGCGATGATCCGGCGCATCCTCCTGCCGGCGGTCCTGCCAGCCTATGTGCTGGCACTCCGCGTTGGGCTGGGGCTCGGCTGGATGTTCGTGGTCGCGGCCGAGTTCATGGGTGCCTCGGAGGGGCTTGGCTTCCTGCTGATCGACGGGCAACAGCTCGGCAAGCCGGCGCAGATCGTCGCTGCGATCGTGATCTTCGCCTTGCTCGGCAAGACCACCGACTGGCTGATCGAGATCGCCACCCTGCCCCTGCTGCGCTGGCAGGATGCGTTCGGCCGGCACGACGGAGAAACTTGATGCTGGTGCTTGACGGCGTCGACAAGACCTACCCCGCCGGCGTTCACGCCCTGCAATCGTTCTCCGCGAGGATCAATCTCGGCGAGATCGTCGCGGTGATCGGCGGCTCGGGCTGCGGCAAGTCGACTTTGCTGCGGGCGATCGCCGGTCTCGATCGGGCGAGCGCCGGCACCATCATGCTGGACGGTGAAATCATCACGGCGCCGCATCCCAAGATCGGCATCATTTTTCAGGAACCACGGCTGCTGCCGTGGCTACGCGTCGCCGACAATATCGGCTTTGGTCTTGAACGGCTGCCGCGATCGGACCGTCACGCGCGCGTCGCCGCCGCGCTTGCCCGAGTGGGACTGGCCGACAAGGCGAAAGCGTGGCCGCGCGAACTGTCTGGCGGTCAGGCCCAGCGCGTAGCAATCGCACGGGCGCTGGTGCCGCAGCCGGAAGTCATTCTGCTCGACGAGCCGTTCTCGGCACTCGACGCTTTCACCCGCACCGATCTGCAGGATCACCTGCTCGATCTGTGGGCAGATACGCGGCCGACGCTGATCCTGGTGACCCACGACGTCGAGGAAGCCGTGGCGCTCGCCGACCGTGTCTTGGTGATGCGGCCGAGGCCGGGGCGATTATTTGAAGAAATCCGAACCGATCTGCCGCGTCCACGCGACCGCACCTCGGCGGCTTTCGAAGACATCAAGCACGCCGTCCTGCATTCACTCGATCGCTCGCTGCAGCGCACCGGACGCCGGGACGACGATTTGCTCGTCAAAGGCGCCGGGATATAACTCATCAAAACAGGGAGGAGCGATCAAAATGGATGCGCTGGAATTGCGCGCGCTGCAGGCGCCGATCAAGGACCGCTATAAGGCCGATCCGGCCACCGCGCTGATCACCCTGAAAGCCAAAGGCGCGATCGACGCCGACGGCATCAGTTGCAAGGTCGAAACTGGCAAGGCCTTAGCAACGGCCGGCCTGCATCCGGCAACCGGCGGCTCCGGGCTTGAACTCTGTTCGGGAGACATGCTGCTCGAGGCGCTCGTCGCGTGCGCCGGCGTCACCCTGAAGTCGGTTGCGACCGCGATCGAAGTGCCGCTCTCGCGGGGCGACGTGGTCGCCGAAGGCGATCTGGATTTTCGCGGCACGCTCGGCGTCGACAAGGAGGCACCTGTCGGCTTCCGCGAGATCCGGCTGCGATTTGACGTCGAAACCGACGCGGCGCAGGACAAGCTCGATCTGCTCTTGAAACTGACCGAGCGCTATTGCGTGGTGTATCAGACCATCAAGAACGGCCCGAAGGTGTCCGTGTCGCTGCATCGCGTCTAATCGATATGCTCACGCCGTCAGGACAAAACCGATGATGACCGCCATTGTGCGCTATCGCCTGCCCTCGCATATCGACCGGGCCGCATGCCGAAATCATTTCGAAGCGATCGCTCCGGATTTCCAGTCTGTGAAGGGGCTGCTCAGCAAGCACTTCATCTGGAGCGAGCGCGGCGTCGCCGGCGGTGTGTATCAATGGGCGAGCCAGGCGGACGCCGAGACGTTCTACTCCGGTCCTTGGCGCGACGGCATCGTCCAGCGCTACGGCATGGAGCCGGAGATCGAGTTCTTCACGGTGTTTGCCAAGACCGACAACGAAGCCGGAACGGTTACTGTCGTCGAAGCGGCCCAGCCGGCTTGACGTCCGCTACGGCATGAGATGCGCGGCCGTCAGCGCCCGCGAGGCTCCACGATCACCGAGCCAATTCCGGCGCCAACAGTTAGCTCGCCCTCGATTGACGAAGTTCAAGCACTTCGCTGCCCGCGAATAAGGTCGGACGCCTTTTCACCGATCATCACCGCGGGCGCATTGGTATTGCCGGAGACCAGCGTCGGCATCACAGAGCAGTCGGCGATACGCAATCCTTCGATGCCGCGGACCCGAAGCTTTGGGTCGAGAACCGGGCCGATTGCGCAGGTTCCGGCCGGATGAAACAGCGTCTGCCCCTTCTGACGGGCGTGCGCCGAAAGTGCGTCGTCGGTGGTGGCGCCGGCTCCCGGCAGATACTCCTCGACGATAAAGTCCGCGAGCGGCTTCTCGCTCGCGATGGTCCGTGCCAGACGTAAGCCATCAATGACAGCGCGGCGATCCGTTTCGGTTGCCAGATAGTTCGCTCGGATGCGCGGCGGCTGCCGCGGATCAGGGGCATCGATCAGCACGCTGCCGCGACTTTCGGGCCGGAGCTGGCACACGTTCGCGGTGAAGCCTGAGAACGAATGAAGCTGGTCCGCCGAGCTCTCGGCACTGAACATCATGAAATGATACTGGATATCCGGACGCGTCAGCTCCGCACGTGTCCGCGCAAACAGCCCGACCTGGCAGGCGCTGATCGTCATCGGGCCGGACCGGTTTAGCAGATATCGCGCCCCCATCCATAGCTTGCGCACCGGGTTGCGGACGATATCGTTCAGCGTCAGCGGATGGGCCGCCTTCCAGACGATGCGAACCTGGAGGTGATCCTGCAGATTGGCACCGACGGCAGGCAAATCCAGCACCGGTTCGATCGCGACGCTCGCCAGATGTGCGGCAGGCCCGATGCCCGAAAGTTGCAGCAGCTGTGGCGAATTGACAGCGCCCCCGCATAGGATCACGTCGGATCGCGCACGCAGGACCCGCCGTTCGCCGCCACGTAGATATTCCACACCGACAGCTCGGCCGCCCTCGATCACGACACGGCCGACCAGCGCCTCGGTCTCGACGCGCAGATTTGCGCGCCGCAGTGCCGGCCTCAGAAACGCCACCGCGCTGGAGCAACGGCGACCGTCACGGGTCGTCAGTTGCACGTAGCCGACGCCATCCTGGGACTCGCCGTTAAAGTCCAGATTGGCCGGTACGCCGGCAGAGGTGGCGGCGTCGATGAAGGCCTGGCAGATTGGATTGCGCTCGCTGAGGTCGGCGACCGCCAGCGGCCCGCCTACGCCATGATACGCATCAGCACCGCGGACCTGATCCTCCGAGCGCTTGAAGTACGGGAGGACATCGGACCAGCCCCACCCAGACGCGCCGGCGGCTGCCCAGCCGTCATAATCGTCAGGGTGCCCCCGCATGTAGACAAGGCCGTTGATACTACTGGTCCCACCGAGCACCTTGCCGCGCGGCCAGAAGATTCGCCGCCCGTCCATCGTCGGCTCCGGCTCGGTCTCGTAGCACCAGTTGATGTCGGGATTTCGGATCGTCTTGGCATAGCCGATCGGAATGTGAATCCACGGGTTGGAATCGCGGGGGCCCGCCTCCAAAAGTGCGACCGAGGTGGCAGGGTCCTCACTGAGGCGATTGGCAAGGACACATCCCGATGACCCTGCTCCCACGATGATGAAATCGACTGTCTCGGTCGTATTGGCGCGTGTCATCGGAGTCCGTCGGAAAGCGCTTGTCAGCAAGCGGATAAAGAACGGTGCGCGAATTGCTCGAAATCAATTGGGATGTCAATCGAGCGATGATCGCGGGGACTTAGGATGGACCTCAGCGCTTTACCGTGAGCCAGCAACTTCGACTACGCCTCGGCTAACGATCGAAAGGAATTTCTGCAAAAGCGTTCGGCCGCGTGCTCCTCATCGTTTTGTTTGCCGGATAGTTGATAATGCTGACCGACTTGGTCAGCATCGCGTTCACTCGGTGATCGCGACGACCGTGTCGTGGACGCCGCCCTTCAGGACTGTTTCCAAAACGTCAGAGGTCGTTTGATGTCGATTGGCATGTCGCGTCGCCGTTTGTTGCAAGCCAGCGCGGGTCTTGGGTTCTCCGGGTTGCTGGGCTCAGCAAGCGCACGAGCCGCGGCCCCAACTGATCTCTCCGGGGTCACGCTGCGGATTGCCTTCTACAAGGGGCTGCACAAGACCTTGCTGGAAACGGCAGGCTTGGCCGCAACGCCCTACAAGATCGATTGGAAGGAGTTCAACTCCGGCGTCCAGCACATCGAAGGCATCAACGTCGACGCGCTCGACCTGGGTTCGGGCAGCGAAACCTCGGCGGCGTTCGGGGTGAAGTCCAAAGCACGCGTGAAATTCATCGCGGTCTATCGCGAGGATCTCAACAATCAGGGCACGTTCGTTCAGAAAGATTCGGACATTCATCGCGTGGCGGATCTCAAGGGAAAGCGCGTCGGCTACGTTCGGGGAACGACGTCTCACTATTATCTCTACAAGCAGCTGGCTGAAGCCGGTCTATCCTTTGGCGACATCAAGGCAACCCACCTTGCGCCCACCGACGGCCTGTCTGCCTTCGCCCGTGGTGACCTCGATGCATGGGCGATCTGGGGTTACAATGGCCAACTCGCCCGCTCCAAATACGGGGCTCGTACCCTGAAGACAGGCGTCGGGTATCTTTCAGGAAACTTCCTGATCTCGGCCAATCCTTCCGCGATCGACGACCCGCTGCGGCACGCTGCGCTTGCAGACTTTCTCCTGCGGCTGCAGAAGGCCTATGCCTGGAGCAATGCGAACTACCCGACCTATGCGGAAGCCCAGTCGCGCGATACCGGGGTTCCGGTCGAGGCCATTCTCGACCTGTTCGACAATCGCAGCCAGGATTACAGCCTGATCGCCAACAGCGATGCAGCGGTTCAAAGCCATCAGGAAGTCGCTGACGTGTTCACCAAGATTGGCGTGTTCGACTCACCGGTAGACGTCAAGCCTTTCTGGGACCGCAGCTTCGACCAGGCATTGGCCTGACCAACGAACCACCTGACGAATGCAGCAAACGCCGCGACGTCGACGCCGCCGCGGCACCTGGAGAGGTTACCCATCTCCCTGCTGATCGTCAGACAGACGCCCATCAATCGCTCGCTCGGCAACGTCGTGATGGTGGACGGTCAGTCCCGCGGGGCGCTCCCTACGCTTGATCCGACGCCGTCACGATCGCCTCCAGCAACGTCAGACCGCCGCGAGAGCCGCCGAAGCCACTTGTCAGGCTCAGGCGGCGGGTCGGCGCAGCGCATTCGATCAACGGCACTGCGAGGCGGTCAGCGACCGCTCGCTCCAGGGAGCTGCCGAACACGATCTCCGCGCCACTGCTCCCGATAAGTGCGGCGATCTCGTCGTCGTCTTCGCTGTAGTGAACGATGGGCAGCTCATCCTCGAGCGTGCTGCGATGCTCCGCGGGCGGATTGTCGGTGACGACGATCGCGGCCGGCGACCAACCGAGGGTCCGGCTGAGAAACCGAACGATGCCTCCCGCGTGCAGACTCGGCAAGGCAACGGCAAAGCTGCGGGCACCGCCTTGTCGATAGAGCGTCTCCAGCAGCCGGTCGATGAAATACGCCTCGCGCTGCCGCTCGCGGTCGATGAAGATCCGCGCCGCCGCATCGTCCACCTCACCAGCGGCAGCGACGATCCTTTCCAGCAGCGCGCCTGTCGCCGCGGCGCCAACGGGCAATCCCGCGCTTTCGATCCAAGGAATGCCGAAGCGGTCATCAAGCGCACGGACCGCCGCCCCGCCCCAGGGCGACAACGAGACGCTTAGTTCGGCCTGTGCGGTCGACCGCAGGCTCGATAGCCCCCCGAACGGACCGAATATCGGGTTCGGGATCAGGCCCACACCAGCGATCAGCCGAGACAGCTCCTCGATCTCCGCCAGCCACGTTGCATCCTGATGCGGGACGGGACCGAGAATGTTCACCAGGCCGGCTCGGGTCACTCCCGGAGCGACCGTTCGCTCAACAACCGCCTGCAGGAACGATTGATAGCCATGATAGGCCGAGCCGCGAAATCCAGCGGTCGCCAGGTCGAGCACCTCGTCCCCGGCCTCCCGCGCCTCTTGCGCCATCGCCTCGACGTCGTCGCCGATCATCTCGGCCGGGCACCCGGTCAGAACCACGGTGATTTCGCTCGACACCACGCCGCGCGTATTCTTGATCTGCTCGCGCAACCGCGACGCGCCGCCAAACACAATGTGCTTCTCCGACAGATTGGACGTCGGCCACGACGCGCCGCAACCGCCGACATCCTGCCACAGCCCGGCTTGCACACCGCAGCCGGGCGTCGCATGGACGAGCGGAGTCACGCCATCGATCGCGGTTGCGGCGTAAAGCGCGCCATGCAGCGCGCATCCGGCGCGTGGTCGCATCAGATGCGCCGCCATCATCTCACCTCACGCTTGATGTGCCAGTCCGGGCTGCGCTTCAGCCAACCTGCGCGATATGCGGACGTCCCGAGCCCGGCCGTAAAACCATTCTGCCGTGCGGCCAGCGCCCGGCCGATGCGGGTTGCAAGCTTTGTCTCTCCGGCCGCCCCGAGCAAATCGTCGCCTTCGATTGCCACGGCGGCAATCCCGGCGCGGGTCGCAGTCGCCGCGACAGCCGGCGTTCCGATCAGCAGGTCCGGCTCGATCTTGCCGAGCCAGTTCACCAGTTCAAACGCCTGCCCTGCTCCGACATGCAAGGCCACGGTCGTCGCATTGGTCAGAGCCTTGAGCCCCTCGACATGAAGGCTGTCGATCCAGTCGACGCTGATCCCGGCAATCCGGCCGCCGAACTGCACCACAAGCTCAGCGATCGCCAACGCCTGAGATGGCGGCAGCGCAATCACCACACGGCGGTCCTCCAGCAGGTCGGCGCTGACGCGATCGTCGATCCTGATCGGCAGCGGTCGCTCGGTCGCCTCGGCGACGGCTTCGACAAACCGCCGCGCACCCAAGGCGCCGATCGGCGGCGGCAGATGCAGGAACGGCACCCGGTGCAGCCGGTCGAGTTCGCGGCGGAGCACGTCGGACTCGTCCTGAAACACCGCGACGCTGAGGACCGCCTGCGCCGCCTTGGCGAACGCTTCCTGGCCGGCGCCGGCCGGCAGAAGATTGACCTCGAGCCCAAGCGCGGCAAGCTGTTGCGCCACAGCAGTGAGGCCAGGGCCCCGCTCAAAAGCCAGCAGGTTGATCAGGTCGCGCCGACGGCCGTGCTGCGGCGGCACCAGGGACGCCAGAGCCGCGCTCGCAATATCGTAGCCGGTGGCACCGATCCGCGAACGGAATCCATCCGTCCGCAGCTCGACGACGGGGATGCCGAGTTCATCACTCAGCTCTTGAGCCACCGCCTGGATGTCGTCGTTATTGATCGCAACGACGGGCGTTGCCACCACGACAATTCCCCAGGGGTGGTGACGTTGATACAGCCGACGCAGCGTCCGAGCGAGATTTCCGTCAGCGCCGAGAATGGTGTCGCGCTGATCGAGGTTGGTGACCGCCCATGGACGGCCCGGGCGGCTGCGCACCAGCGCGCCGGCGCAGCCCCGCGCACCGTGGACGACGATCCCCAGCCCTTCCACGTCTGCCAGAACGCGCAACGCGATCGAGACATCGTCGCTAGCAACCTGTGAGAACGTCCGAATCCGCGACGCCGGTGGCCCGGCTTCGAGTTCAGCGATCAAGGACGCGACGTCGCCCAAATAGGCACTGACGCCATTGAGCCTCCGTTCCCGGGTCGGCGGCTGAAGTGCCTTCTCCACCTCACACCACCTCGACGAGCCGACGCTCCGCCGCGCCGCCGAACACACGGTCACCCCATTGTTTGGCCCATTGCTTCAACGCTGGGGCGTTGAGAGGCTTGGGGATCGACACCGGATGATCGCCTGCGATGTGCCGCGCGAGCTGACGGTACACGTCAGCCTGCTCTGAAGTCGGTGCCGCTTCGATCACGGTCTGGCCGTACAGTTCGCTCTGTGCCACCGTCAGCGAGCGCGGCACGTAGCCCACCACGTTCGTTCCTGTTCGCGAGGCGAAATCGTCGATCAGCGCGCTCGCATAAGGCGTCTGGATGCTGTTGGCGATCACACCGCCAAGCCGTGCGCCGCCCGAAGGCGCGTATTTGCTGATCGCCTTGAACAAATTGTTGGCCGCGAAGATCGCCATGAAATCCGACGACGTTACGACGAAGGCGGATTCGGCGATGCCATTGCGGATCGGCACCGCGAAGCCGCCGCACACCACGTCGCCGAGCACATCGTACAACACGTAATCCGGCTTGAATTCCTCGAACAGTTTCAGTTCATGCAGTAAATCGACCGCGGCGTTGATGCCGCGCCCCGCGCAGCCCACTCCAGGCACCGGCCCGCCGGCCTCGATGCAGAGCACACCGCCGAACCCAATCGCTGACACGTCTGCGATGGTCGGCCGGCCACTATCCCGCAGGCTGTCCAGCACGGTCGGTAGATCCTCGCCACCCCGCAGGATCGTCGTCGAGTCGCTCTTCGGATCGCAGCCGATCTGAATCACGCGATGCCCCGCCTCCGCCAGCGCCGCGCTGATGTTCGACGTCGTGGTCGACTTGCCGATGCCTCCCTTGCCATAGATGGCGATGTGCTTGGGCTTATTGGTGCTCACGAACCCCCCGTTGTGCTCGGCGGTGAAGAGGTGACGACGCAGCTCACTCGGCGGGTTCGAGCTGCCTGGCCGTGCCGAAAATCGGCAACGTCTCGTCCTCGATCCGGTAGATGTCGTGCTGCAATGTGTCGGATGAGGCGTTGCTGTCGAACACGTGCTGGTAGGTGATGCCGTTCTTCTTCCAGATCGCGACCAGTTTGTGCGCGAGGTCGAGGTACCAGCCCGGCTCCGGACAACGGTGGCCTTCGAGCTCCGAGCCGGGGTTGGGACACCAAACCGCGAACGTCCCGACCACCCCCTTGGACGCCAGATACTCCAGCCCGGCAAGCGTGCTGCGCTTCGGCTCGATTCCCGCGACGATGTTGGAGCGCACCCTGCCATGACCGAACACGGTGACAGCATATTCGAGCGCCTTGACCCAGTGCTCCCAACCGCCACCGCCCCTCGCCTTGCCGGGGCAGATCGCGTCATAGATCCCCTTGTCCCAGATCTCGATGTTCATGGCCGTGGTGCGGTAGCCGGCCTCCTTGAAACGATCGAGATTGCGCAGATCGAGCGGCGCAGCAATCGTCGCGGTGCCGTTGAAATCGTCGAGCCCGGTGTGCTGCTGAATGGCTTCCGCGACGTCGAGGTAGTATTCGAGTTCACGGCGCTCAGGGATCACGCCACCGCTGACCGTCAGGTGATCGATCGCACCGTCATTGTAGGCGCGCGCCGCCGTCTCGCCGATCTGCCTCGCGTTCTTCCAGAACACCCCACCTTTGTCGCCATACACGTCCTTGGTGTAATTGATGTTGCAGAACAGGCAGTCTTCGCCCTTGTCCTTGTACGAGCACTCGTTGCTATAGACCACGAACAGGTGCCGATCGGCGTAGTGCGCACCAATCTGCGCCATCTCGATCCCATCCGACGTCTTGGCGCCATAGAATGCCGGACGCTCACGAAATCGGATCTCGGCGATCACCTCACTGCCATCGATCAGCACCGTCCGATCGCCGAGCAGATCGACCCGATAGCCTGATTTCGGATTCCAGCGGAACGGGACGCTCAGTCCGAGCGGCAGATAGAAATGCGACGGCAGCTCGACCGTGTGGGTTTCGAAATCCATCTCGAACAGGCAATGCACCTGCTCCTGGGCCTTGATGCCGGGCTGGACGAAATCGAGCGCCTCGCCGCTGATTGCAACGCCGTTGATGCCAAGCTCTGCCTTGAGCGCCAGTTCGCGCCAAAGTCCTTCCTTCAACTCGCTCACTGTCGGCATATACATCTCATCCGTGATTGCGCCACGGCCCCGGGGGGCCATCAGGCGGTCCGCAAATCATCCTCGAACCTTATCCCGCCGACAATTCTGAAGATGACGCCGTTTAGAGGTTGTTTATGATGGACCTGATCGGCTCAGCAGAACAGGTGATCTAACAAGGTAACTAATTGCAGATAGCTTTCGGCGCTCATCATCGATCGGCGATCTGGACCTGCGTTGTAACTGGCTTGTCTCGGGAGGAACGGCCGCGACTAAGTTCCATCTCCTGGGGATCAACTGCGATCGTTTGCCCGAGAACAACCATTCCGCGTTCGGCCCAAACAGAGGATTTTACCTCCGCCTGTGCCTCCGTCTGAGCACGGGCGTTGCTATTTTTCCCAACGGCTCGACACCGCCTCCCCGGCCTCCCATCATTCCTCGCGACGAACCAACAACGAGGGAGGCCAGATGCAGCGCCGACAATTTCTCCAGCTATCCGCCGGAGCCGCTTTGCTGCCGATTCTGTCGCGCTCAGCCGCGGCCGAGCCGCTGACCGAGATCCGCATCGGCTATCAGAAGAACGGCGTGCTGGTGATCGCGCGGCAACGGCGGACGCTGGAAGATCACTTCGCCGGACAGAATATCGGCATCAAATGGCTGGAATTCTCTTCCGGTCCCCCGATGCTCGAGGCGATGAACGTCGGCAGCATTCACTACGGCGCCGTCGGGGACTCGCCGCCGATCTTTGCCCAGGCTGCTGGCGCTTCAATCGTCTACGCGGCCGGTCAGCCGATTACCAACGGTCAGGGCATCCTGGTTCCGAAGGATTCGCCGATCCGCGCTCTCGCCGATCTCAAGGGTAAGCGCATCGGCTTCACAAAGGGATCGAGTGCCCACAACGTCGTCTTGCTGGCGCTCAAGAAAGCCGGCCTGACCTATGGCGACATCACGCCGGTGTACCTGTCCCCGCCCGACGCCGGGCCCGCGTTCGCGCAAGGCAGCATCGATGCCTGGTCGATCTGGGATCCATATTTTGCGATCGGCGAGCTGAAGCAGAACGGGCGCGTGCTGGTCAATGCGTCCGAGGTGGGCCGGACCAACTCGTTCTACATCGCCAACCGTGAATTCGCTCAACGAAATGCGTTGATCCTGAAGCAAATCATCGACGTCACCAGCGCGACCGCGCGATGGGCTGAGGATCATCGTGGCGACGTCGCTCAGTCCCTCAGTGCGGTCACAGGCATCCCGCTCGATATCCAGACGATCGCCGCGAACCGCTCGTCCTTTGTGGTTGGGCCGGTGACGGACGAGATCGTCTCGACCCAGCAGGACGTCGCCGACCGTTTCCATCAGCTTGGCCTGATTCCCCGCCCGATCGTGGTGCGCGATGCGGTTTGGCGGCCGCCACAGGCTTGAGCCGGCAAACGCAAAAAAAAGGACAATCCAGGAGCACGGCGCATGACAACCCCCCAGACGACATCTTCGAACTTCCTTTGGTTTCTTCCGACCCACGGCGACGGTCACTATCTCGGAACATCGAATGGTGGCCGCGACGTCAACTTCGGCTATCTCCGGCAGATCGCACAAGCGGCCGATCAACTCGGCTATTTCGGCGTTCTGCTGCCCACCGGACGGAGCTGCGAGGATTCCTGGGTGGTGGCCTCGGCGGTGGCGCCTTGGACCGAGAGGTTGCGTTACCTGGTCGCCGTCCGCCCCGGCCTGCAGTCGCCCAGCGTCGCAGCTCGAATGACCGCGACGCTGGACCGCTTGATTGGCGGCCGGCTTCTCGTCAACGTCGTCACCGGCGGCGATCCGATCGAGAACAAGGGCGACGGTGTGTTCTTGTCGCACGACGAGCGCTACGAGGTCACCCGCGAATTCCTCAACGTCTATTCGGACCTGTTGTCCGGCAAGACCGTCAACGTCGCCGGAAAGCACATCACGATCGAGGATGGACGGCTGCTATTTCCGCCGGTGCAAAGCCCCCGCCCGCCGCTGTATTTCGGCGGGTCATCGGACGCCGGCATCGACGTCGCAGCCGACACGGTCGACAAGTATCTGACCTGGGGCGAGCCGCCCGCGCAGGTCGCCGAGAAGGTCAATCGCGTCCGGGCGGTGGCGGAGTCGCGCGGGCGCAAGCTGTCGTTCGGCATCCGCTTGCACGTGATCGTTCGCGAGACCAACGAAGCTGCCTGGGCCGCAGCCGACGATCTGATCCGCTACGTCACCGACGACACCATCGCCGCCGCGCAGAAGGTGTTCGCCCGGATGGACTCGGTCGGTCAGCAGCGGATGTCCGAGCTACACGGCGGCCGCCGCGACAAGCTCGAGATCAGCCCCAATCTTTGGGCCGGCGTCGGTCTGGTGCGTGGCGGCGCTGGCACCGCGCTGGTCGGCGATCCGCAGACCGTGGCCGCACGGATCAAGGAATACCAGGACGTCGGCATCGACACCTTCATTCTGTCCGGATACCCGCATCTTGAGGAAGCCTATCGGTTTGCCGAGCTCGTCTTTCCGCTGGTGAAGCCACAGCACGCGGGCAATGTCACACCGCTGCGCGCCAACACCGGCCCGTTCGGCGAGACCATCGCCAATGAGCATCTGCCGAACGCCAAGCAGGTGGCCAAGCCATGAGCCTTGTCGAAACCCTCGCCCGACCGCGCGCGTGGCGTCTGCCGCGACCGGACGGGCTGATCCAATGGATCGTGCCGCTGCTGATCATCCTGGTCTGGCAAGCGGCCTGCAGCCTCGGATTTGTATCGGCGCGTGTGCTGCCGGCGCCGAGCGACGTCCTCGTCGCCGGCTGGAAGTTGCTGCAGTCCGGCGAACTCGTCCGCAATATCTGGGTCAGCTTCTGGCGCGCCTCGGTCGGCTTCGCCATCGGCGGCAGCATCGGCTTTGCGTTTGGTCTCGCCAACGGCCTGTCCAGCCTCAGTGCCAAGCTGTCGGACACCACGTTGCAGATGGTCCGCAACGTGCCGCACCTGGCGCTGATCCCGCTGGTGATCCTGTGGTTCGGGATCGACGAGGAGGCCAAGCTGTTCCTGGTCGCGCTCGGCGTGTTCTTCCCGATCTATCTGAACACCCTGCACGGCATCCGCAGCGTCGATCCGCAACTGATCGAGATGGGGCGGATCTACGGTATGAGCAACGTCGAACTGTTCCGCCGGGTGATCTTTCCAGGCGCGCTGCCCTCCGTGTTCGTCGGCGTCCGTTTCGCGCTCGGCATCATGTGGCTGACCCTGATCGTGGCCGAAACCATCGCTGCCTCGTCGGGCCTCGGCTACATGGCGATGCAGGCGCGCGAATTCATGCTGATCGACGTGGTCGTTCTATCGATCCTGATCTACGCCCTGCTCGGCAAACTCGCCGACAGCGCCTCCCGTCTACTCGAACGGCAGACGCTGTCGTGGCACCCGGCATTCCAGCGCTCTTGAGGGGATGATGATGGAAGCGCTTCAATTCCTTCTGGCCGCCCCGCCCGGCGCTTACGATCCGGTCGCCCGCACCATCGAGGACGAACATCGCCCCTCGCAGCCTCCGACAAGCGCGCTCGCGCTCGACATTCGCGGTTTGCGCAAATCTTTTGGCGACAACGACGTGCTTCGCGGCATCGACCTGCATATCCCGGCCGGCCAGTTCGTCACCATTGTCGGCCGCAGCGGCTGCGGCAAGAGCACGCTGCTGCGACTGATCGCCGGGCTCGAAACTCCGAGTGCAGGCCACATCGTGTTCGGCGAAGACAAACTACCGGGCGACGTCCGCGTGATGTTCCAGGAGCCACGCCTGCTACCGTGGGCACGGGTCCTCGCCAATGTGGAGGTCGGTCTCGGCACCGAGCGCAACTCTCCGGATGCCCGGGCGCGCGCCGATGCGGCCCTGATCGAGGTCGGTCTCGATGACAAGCGCGGGGAATGGCCGGCGGTGCTATCCGGAGGTCAAAAGCAGCGCGTCGCATTGGCCCGCGCCCTGGTCAGCCGACCGCGCGTGCTCGCCTTCGACGAACCGCTCGGCGCCCTGGACGCGCTGACGCGCATCGCTATGCAGCGTCTGCTCGAACAGGTGTGGCAGGCCCAGGGCTTCACCGCCATCCTGGTGACCCACGACGTCGCCGAGGCGGTTGCCCTCGCCGATCGCGTGCTGGTGATCGAAGACGGCCGCATCGCCAAGGATCTGCCGATCGATCTGCCGCGCCCCCGCCAACGCGGCTCTGCCGAGCTCGCCGCCCTCGAAGGTGAGATCCTAAGAGACCTGCTGAAGGGCGCGGAGGACACATTCGAGCTGTGAGGCTGCTGCCATGACGCTTGCCATCGAGGACCGTCTTCGTTCCGCTTCGCCGGCTGACTTCGCCCATGCGATGCGGCAGCTCGCGAGCGGTGTCAGCGTCATCACCGCCGGCAAAGGCAGCGCCCGAGTCGGCATGACCGCCACGGCGGTGACCTCGCTGTCGGCGACGCCGCCGACGTTGATCGTCTGTCTCAACCAGAAATCGTCCGCGGGCCCGCTGATCGCTTGCAGTCACGCCTTCGCGGTCAACATCCTCGCTGCCGACCAGATCGAAATCGGCGAACGCTTCGCCGGCAAGGGCGGCCTGAAGGGCGCAGCGCGGTTCGCCGGCGGTACGTGGAATACGGGTGTCTCGGGCGCCCCCGTTCTGGCCGGCGCACTCGCGACCATCGAGTGCGAGCTCGATGAAGTTATCGAGCGGCATACCCACGCGATCCTGGTTGGCCGCGTCGTTCACACCTCGACGCTGCCGCGCAAAGCCTCACTCACCTATTGGCAGGGCAGCTACGTCGCCATCGATCGCGACGAAGATCTCGTGCGCCTGGCCGAGGTCAGCGTACCAAGCACCAAGCACGGCTAGCAACGAATCTGAAAGCTGACTTGCGAATGGGGCAAACAGTCCTTTCCCCAATCGGATGCTGCGCAGCATAGTTCGCATGACTGCCTTCGATCTTTGGAATTCAGTCGGATTGGAATTCCTGCCTCTAATAACATCCCACGAATGATCTCTGGAGCAGGCTCATGATGTCGTCGCGTAGATCGTTATTTGCCCTCGCCTTCGCCGCGCTCGCGGCATCGTCCATCGGCTTCGCCTCTGCGGCGGACCTGAAGGAAGTCCGCATCGGCTTCCAGAAGGCGGGCATTCAGCCTGCTGTGAAGGAACGCGGCGTCCTCGAAGCGGCGCTGAAGGAAAAGGGCCTTTCCGTGAAGTGGGTCGAGTTCGCCTTCGGCCCGCCGCTGCTCGAAGCGCTCAACACCGGCAATATCGATTTCGGTTACACCGGCGACACTCCGCCGATCTTTGCGCAGGCCGCAGCGGCCAACTTGCTGTACGTTGCCGCCCTGCCCGGCTCCGGCAAGAACGAGGGAATCGTCGTTCCGGCGAACTCGCCGATCAAGTCGGTCGCAGATCTCAAAGGCAAGCGGCTTGCTATTCCGAAAGGATCGAGCGCACACAACACGGCCGTCGCCATCCTCGAAAAAGCCGGCCTGCAGTTCACCGACGTGACCGCGGTGTACCTGCCGCCCGCCGATGGCACCGCGGCATTCGCCGGCGGAACGGTGGACGCGTGGGCAATCTGGGATCCGTACCTCGCGCTGGCCGAGAAGAGCGGCGCCCGCGTCCTGAGCTTCGCCGGTGACGCTCACGACTCGATCGGATTCTTCCTCGCCAACCGCGAATTCACCAATGCGCATGGCGACGTGGTGGCGCTGATCAACCAGACCTTCGCCAAGGAAGCGCAATGGGCAAATGCGCATCACGACGAGATTACTAAATCCCTCGCCGCCTCTACCGGCGTCGATCCAGCCGTGGTGAGCGTACTGGTCGGCCGCTCGGTGTTCGAGATCACGCCGGTGACCGAGAAATACATCGCCGAGCAGCAGCAGACCGCCGACCGCTTCCACAAGCTCGGCCTGATCCCGAAACCGATCAACGTCCGCGACATCGTCTGGAAGTGGTCGCCGGCGTCCTGATCATCGATTCTCCCGTTGGGCCACCTCGTCCGGCATCGCACGGCCCGTGCAATGCCGGACGTTTTGTATTGAGCGCCCACCGGACCGACCGCCGAACGTCTCCCATCGCGAGCACCGCCACCGCGGAGGTAAAATAGCAGCGGACTCGGCTTCGGCCGGTCCAGCCCCACTTGGCCCGAAACACCTAGCCCCGCCATGTCTGCGATAGCAGACATGGCCTACGCGAGCGCAGCAGGCTGAAATGCCTTGCCACTGGACAGAGCAAAGGCGCTCGATCCGTTGTTTTCTCGCTGCACTGATTGTCATGCGGGGGTTTATCGCCGAACATTGGACTCTGATGGATGACAACGAGGACGTGGTGTCCGTGCAATCGGCGAATGTGATCGATCTGAGTGCGTACCGGGCGCAACGAAAGGCGCTCACCGCTGCGGCGAACTCAGCCCCGACGTGGGATCAATACCAGCCGCTTCCGTTTCACGGTCAGGCCTTCTTCTTCGGTTTCTGGCCGAGCTGGGTCATGGCACCGATTATGCTGATCGGCAGCTACACGCCCGGAGCGAAAGGATGAGCGACGCCAGCTTCCGGCTCGAATCCCACGAAACCGAGGCGAGGCACGTGTCAGTCGATCTGCCGTCGATCGTCGGGCATAATCTGCGGCGGCTTCGAGTCCGGCAGGGTTACTCGCTTGAACGTCTGGCCAAGCAATCCGGCGTCAGCCGTGCGATGCTTGGACAGATCGAGACCGGCAAGAGCGTGCCGACGATCGGAACCTTGTGGAAGGTCGCGACCGCGCTCGGCGTCCCATTTGCGCGCCTGATCGCCACGGAGGGCAACCACCGTCCCCAGGTGCTGCGCCGCACCGACGCCAAACTTCTGACGTCGAACCAGGGTCAATTCACCTCGCGCGCGCTGTTTCCGTTCGATGGCGAGCGCCAGGTCGAATTCTACGAACTGCGGTTGGCACCGCTCCATCGCGAGGACGCCGACCCGCACGCCGCCGGCACCCGCGAAAATCTGGTCGTTGCGAAAGGTGCCATTGAAATCACCGCAGGTGCGGAGCGGCCCGTCGTGCTGAGTGCCGGCGACGCGATCCTGTTCGAAGCAGATGTCCCGCACAGCTATCGAAATCTAGGCACCGAGGAAGCCGTTCTGTTCCTCGTCATGACCTACGTCGAATCCATCGGGTAGCCGCTCGTCGCGCGACCAGCCCCCAAAGCAGCGTTCCTCACGTCGGAGCGAACACACGCCTGAGCTATGTGGGGGTGCCGTCAAAGAGATCTGCTGTTCAACAGCAAGGAGCCGGCAGGTGGCCGGCTCCGGGCTGATCTGCAGAGGATGGAACGAGGCGATTAGGCCTTCGCCATCATCCCCATCATCATCATGCCGCCGCAGCTCATCATCATCGGCATGCCGCCCGTCATCATGGTCATCATGTTCTGGCAGCACTGCATGAACATGTCCTTCATCGCCGGATCCATCGGCGCCATCTCGCAGCTCATCGTGCCGTTCGGCGACATCGTGCACGTCATCTTGCACATCATCATCGGCATCGCCATGCCCGGCATGCCCATCATCGACATGCCCGCCATCATCGGGTTCATCATCATCGGATTCATCATGGCCGGCATCCCGCCCATCATCGGCATCGGCATGGGCATCATCGGCATCATCTGCATTGCGGTATTCATGGCTCTCTCCATCGTCCGGGACGAACTTGCTTCGTCTGCTGACCTGGAGAGTAGAATTACGTTACTAATCACTCAATCGCGAATACGGCCTTCTCTGCGCTTTCCTCCAACAAGTCGGCTGCAACGCCAACAGAACAGCGGCAAAATCCGTTTTTATGGAAATTCGTCTGCTATGTTGGCACGGCGGCATCAAAGCAAGACCCCCCTCTATTGTCGTGCATCGCCGGCGCGCCTGACCATTGATGGATGAGCGAATCCCAGATCTGGAATCACAGCGATGTCGGTCGCCGCTCAGTGACTTCAAAAAGGTAGGCACTCGCTGCAACGGCGATACGCCGCTAGACCGCACTCGGTTGAGGGCAGCGTTGTCTCGCCGGCAACGACTATGGCTGCGACGACTTCCGTCGCCTCGCCCGCGGGCGAACAAATGAAATCGAAATTTGATACGATCCTGGCCCGCGGTGCTTTGCCGCTCGGTGAGAAACGGCTTACCGCAAGGCCAGACGCCCTATTGCCAGATTTGACCGCGACAGACGCGGTCAACACAACGATCTTCGAGGAAAACGTCTCCAGCCGCATCGAACACTTCGCGTTCCGCGAAGAGCTTTACTTCATGTGGAACTAATAGATTATACTAGCTAACGGCAGCACCGCCTTTGTTAAACGTGAGCGTGACATCGCACCGTGATCTACACCCCCGCCCCTGAAGATGCCCGACTGCCGCCGGTGCGGATCAATCTGCTGTCGGACACCCAGACGCAGCCCAGCGCGGCGATGCGGGAGGCAATGGCGCGGGCGCCGGTGGGGGACGAACAGATCGGCGCCGATCCGACCGTGAACGCGCTGTGTGCTCGGGTTGCCGATCTGCTCGGCAAGGAAGCCGCGGTGTTCATGGCGTCCGGCACGATCTGCAATATCGCAGCGACGCTGGCGCATTGCCGAGCCGGTGACGAAATCCTCGCGCACGAGACGTCGCATGTGGTCTCGCTGGAGGGCTGTACACACGCTGCGCTCGGCGGCTTTCAGATCCACCCGCTACCGGGCACAGGCGGTCAGTTCTCGGCCGACACGCTGCGAGCGGCACTGCATCGGCCTGACCGGCATCAGGCGAGGCAGAGCTTGGTGTGCGTCGAGCAGACCACCAATCTCGGCGGCGGCACGGTGTGGCGGACGTCCGCGCTCGGCGACATCGCGGCGCTGGCTCGCGCCAACGGGCTCGCCACCCACATGGACGGCGCCCGCCTGATGAACGCAAGCGTCGCCAGCGGCGCATCGCCCCGGCAGATCGCTGCAGGCTGGGACTCGGTGTGGATCGATTTCAGCAAAGGTCTCGGCGCGCCACTCGGTGCAGTATTGGCCGGCTCGAACGACTTCATCGACCAGGTTTGGCTGTGGAAGCAGCGGCTCGGCGGCTCGTTGCGCCAGGCCGGCATTTGCGCCGCCGCTTGCCTCTATGCGCTCGACCACAATGTCGATCGGCTCGCTGACGATCACACCAATGCCAGGCTGCTCGCAGCAGGCTTGTCGCAGATTGGCGGCGTGACGGCTGAACCTCCCGAGACCAACCTCGTCTATTTCGATATCCCAGACGTGGCATTGTCAAAGCAGGAATTAGTCGACGCGCTGCGCGCCGATGGCGTGCTGATCTCGACCCTCGGTGGACGGCTGCGGGCCTGCACGCATCTCGACGTCACGACCGCCATGATCCAAGAGGCGCTCGAAGTGATCCGCAACGTGGTGGAAGGCGACACGGCGGCCCGGATCGGCCGCCGCGCACAGGTCTGAGCGGTCAGGCCATCGTGCTCGCGCGCACCACCGTGGTGTAGGTCCGCTCGATCAACTGCAGCGCCCCGCGATAGCCCACATAAGCGCGCGACAGCACGACCTCGTCGGTGCACGGATAGCCGATCTCGACCAGCGGCGCGCCGATCTCATCGGCCAGCGCCGCCTCCCAGGTCGAGCCGAACACGATCGGCAGTTCGCCTGTGAAATCGGTCGCGCGCACGATCTGATGGATGCGCTTGCCATCCTGCTCGAACACGGCCTCGGCGCCGGAATGGTCGGCAAGTGCGCGATACTGTTTCTGGATCGTCTCGCGCAGCTCCTCCGGTGGATTCTCGCTGATCACGAACGGCCCCGGATTGAGCCCGAGCTGCTCGACCAGGAAGCTCGCCACCGCGAGATTATAGGCGCTTTCGCTGACCACGATCGCCTGCGACGGCAGCCGGTACTGGCTGGTCGAGCCGGCATAGAAGCAGGCGAAGTCGCGCAAGTAAACGTAGTGCTCCTTTTCCTCCTGCGCGATGAACGCTTCGGCGCGTGCCCGATCGAGGTCCGCGAACTCCACGACCCGGCGCAGGAACGCGCTGGTCGCCTTGGCGCCGATCGGGATCGTCGGCTCGTGCAGGAACGGCTGGCCATAGAGATCCTCGAGATGCGCCGCGGTCGAGAGCCCGAGCCAGGGCGACAGCACGAGATTGAACTGCGCCTTCGGAATCGCGCGCCATTCCGCGACGCCGGCCGATGCCGGGCCGAACAGAATGTTCACCTGGAGGCCGATGCCTTCGAGGATGCGGCGGATCTCGGCCAGATCCCCGCGCCAGAACGGGTTCTGATAGGGCAGCAGCGACCAGACATTGACCAGGCCGTGCTGCAGCGGCGCATCTCCGGCGTCGACGAACTGATCGATGATGGCGCGGATCACTGTCTCGTGCCCGGTGAAGTTATTGCCGCGATAGCCGCTGGTCTCGGCCACCACGATCGGCACGCCGCGCTTTTGATAGCGACGCACGACGCTGCCGACGTCGTCGCCGACCAGGCCGGGAATGCAGCCGGTCTGCACCACGAACAGATCGGCCTCCATCACCTTCAGCGTCGAGGCGATCAATTCGTCGAGCCGATCGGCACCGCCGAAGATCACTTCCTGATTACCGAGATTGGTGCTCGGCACGTGGAATTCGCCGCCCTGATAGGCGTTGATGCCGGATAGCGCATGAAACTGCTTGGTGGCGCAGCCAGGCCCGCAATGGGTGATCGGGATCGCGCCGGGAATGGCGATCACGCTCGCGAGCGCGCCGAGACTGCAGCCGTAGCGCACCTGCTCGATCGCGCCCGGCGAAGAGCAGAACGCACCGGTGGGATCTTGGGCGTTGGTGACGGGAGACAGCATCGATGAACTCTTTCAGGCCAGCTCGGTGATCGGCGCGTAGGGATCGGTCTCTGCCAACCACCAAGGCTGGTACGGAAACGAGCTGTGTGCGGCGACGTCTTCGTAGAACCGCTTGCGCGGCAGCACACGCAGGATGGCGCGGCCGACCGTCAGCAGGCCTTCGTAACCGAGGCCGTCGTTGGAATAGAAAATCGGCAGCACGGGAATGCCCATTCGGCCGGCCAGCACCGCCAGCGTGCCGGTGTGTCGGCAGATCACGAAGTCAGGCTTGGCCCGTAGCAGCGCAGCGTGAGCTTGGAAATGCTGATCCGGGCTCACCGTATAGTTCGGGATGTCGCCCCAGGCGTCGACGAGGTGGCCGAGCGAATCCTGCTGCGGGTCGCCGGAGTCGGTGGTCGGATCGTGGTGGAACGAGAACGCATCGTCGACGGTGACGCCGAGTTCGCGCAGATCCGTGATCAGCCCGTGGGCGAATGCGGCACCGGCCGCGACGAAGCCACGCTTGCCAGTCAGCGCCTTGCGGAGACGAGCCAGTTCCGGCGCGATGCGTGCCCGTTCGCTTTCGATCACAGCCTCGACCTTGTCGGAGGTGCCGGTCAGCCGGGCGATGTCGCGCAGCCAGTTGTCGGTGGCGTCCAGCCCATAGGGCAGCGGCGCCCTCACTTCCGGCACGCCGAACTCCTGTTCGAGCCCGGTCGCGAGATACGACAGTACGAAACACATCGTCACCGTCGCCGCGGCTTCCGACATCTGCGCCAGCCGTTCCAGTGTATTGCCACCCATCACCAGATTGACCCGCAGCCCGAGCGGATTCAGTAGCGGCGAGAACACATCGGGGCCGCCGAGATGGATCACGTTGATCAGGTCCGGCTGCTTGG
This sequence comes from Rhodopseudomonas sp. BR0G17, assembly GCF_010907025.1. Lineage (NCBI taxonomy): Bacteria > Pseudomonadati > Pseudomonadota > Alphaproteobacteria > Hyphomicrobiales > Nitrobacteraceae > Rhodopseudomonas > Rhodopseudomonas sp. BR0G17. Next base: position 84,941 of record NZ_QUML01000024.1, read on the forward strand.
CTCGCGGATATGGCACCAGCCGGCGCAGGATGCCGTGCTCGATCACGTCCCAGCCGCTCGACCAGTGCTTCGATTTGAACCCTTCGCAATGCAGGGTGACGACCGGGATGCCAATCTCGTCCTCGACCCGCTTGGCAGCGCCATCGACATCGTCGCCGATGATGCCGGTGGCGCACGAGGTTGCCACGAAAATCACCCGCGGCTTGTGGCGCTCATAGGCGTCACGGATGGTGTCCTCCAGGCGGGAGACGCCGCCGAACACCATGTCCTGCTCGCCGAGATTGGTGCAGATCGACTTCGGGTCTTCCAGCTTCCAGCCGCGCCGGGCGGCAAGATCGCGGTAGTAGCGAGCGGTGAACGACTGGCTGGCAGCGCAGCCGATCGGCGAATGCTGCACCACCACCGAGTCCTGGATAATGGTAGCGTTGGTGACGGCGATGTGCTCGGCGCACATCGACGCCTGCGCGAATGGCGTCGACTGTTCGCACAGCCGTCGCCCCCCGTTCTCGCACCCCTTCGAACAGCCGTATGTGAAGGCAGAATCCTTGACCAATTGCTCGGCGCGGCCATCCCACTGGGTGATGGTGCCGAGCCGCTGGTCGCGGGTTTCGACCTGGGGAGTCTTCAGATTGAGCGCCATGTGCGCCTCGCAAATTCAGGTGGCGTCGAGCGCCTGGGCGATGTCGGCGATAATGTCGTCGACGCTCTCGATGCCGATCGACAACCGCACGTAGCCCGGCGTGACGCCGGCGGCGAGCTGCTTGTCCGGCGCGAGCTGGGCATGCGTCGTCGACGACGGGTGGATCGCGAGACTATGGGCGTCGCCGATATTGGCGACGTGGAACAACAGCTTCAGCGAGTCGATGAAGCGTCGGCCCGCCGTGAAGCCGCCCGGCAGCTCGAAGCCGACCAGCGCACCGTAGCCGCCTTTCAGATAGGTGTCGGCGCGGCGCCGCGCCTCGCCGCTCTGCAGGCCGGGATAGATCACGTTCGCGACCTTGGGGTTCTGCGCCAGATAGTCCGCGATCCGCGCCGCATTGGCAGTCTGCTGGCGGATCCGCAGCGGCAGCGTCTCGACGCCCTGAATCAACTGAAACGCGTTCTGCGGCGACAACGCAGGGCCGAGGTCGCGCAACAGGCCGGCGCGCGCCGCAAACGCATAGGCAACCGGACCGAACGGCCGGGCGATGTCCGGCCAGTTGCGGCCGTTGTAGGATGGATCGGGGCCTGTGATCAGCCGATGACGGTCAGCGAACTCCTCCCACGGGAACTGGCCGCTATCGATGATGACGCCGCCGATCGTGGTGCCGTGCCCGCCGATATATTTGGTGGCCGAATGCACCACGATGGCCGCGCCATGCTCGATCGGCCGCGCCAACAGCGGCGCCGCGGTGTTGTCGATGATCAGCGGAATGCCGAAGCTGCGGCCGATGTCGGCGACTTCGCGGATCGGAAACACGTTGAGCTTCGGATTCGGCAGCGTCTCGCCGAAATACAGCCGGGTGCGATCGTCGGTGGCGGCGCGGAACGCCTCGGGGTCGGACGGATCGACGAAACGCGCCTCGATGCCGAACTGCTTCAGCCGGTTGGCGAAGAAATTCCAGGTGCCGCCGTAGAGATCGGTGCCGGTGACGATGTTGTCGCCGGCCTGCACCAGCGTCAGCACCGACAGCGCCACCGCAGCCTGCCCCGATGCCAGCGCCAGCGCCGCGGCGCCGCCTTCAAGGGCGGCGAGCCGTTCCTCCAGCACATGCGCGGTCGGATTGCCGATGCGCGAATAGACGAAGCCGAACTCCTCGAAATTCACCAGCCGGTCGGCACGTTCGGTGGTCTGCAGATCGAACGAGGTGCTCTGATAGATCGGCACCTGCGTGGCGCCGGTGGCAGGATCGGCGCGAAACGAGCCGCTGTGCAGAGCGAGCGTATCGATATTGCCAGGAAGCAGTGGTTGCACAGTTTGCAGCGACATGAGGTCTTCCTTCGAAACAGAGCTACGGCCTGAAATTAAGCGCGGGATGCCGATCGCTTGCCGCGGGCGATGCGGTGATTGACGGCGCGCGCAGCCGCGTCGCCGAGCAACTGAACGGACTGAACGATGGCGACGAGCACGATCACGACCGCAGCCATCACCTCGGGCATGAAGCGCTGATAGCCGAACCGCACGCCGAGATCGCCGAGGCCACCGCCGCCGACGGTGCCGGCCATCGCCGAGTAGCCGATCAGGCTGACCAGCGCGACGGTCTGCCCGGCGACGATGCTCGGCAGCGCTTCCGGGATAATCACGCGAACGATGATCTGCAGCGGCGAGGCGCCGATCGCCTCGGCGGCTTCAATC
>NZ_QUML01000250.1:0-384 GCF_010907025.1 Rhodopseudomonas sp. BR0G17
TTGGCTGCGGCATCGATCTGCGCCTTCTGGGCTGCGATCTGCGCGGTGAAATTGTCGATCGACGCCTGTGCCTGTTGGATCTGCGCGGCCGCCTGATCGACCGCGGCCTGATAGTCGCGCGGATCAATCTTGGCCAGGAGTTGACCGGCTTTGACGACCTCGTTGTCGGTGACGGCGACCTGGGTGATGGCGCCGGTGACCTGCGGGCTGATCAGCACCGAGCGGGTGTCGATGAAGGCGTCGTCAGTCGTTTCGAAGTTGCGGGCGTGCAGCCACCACGCAATCCCGCCGCCGAGCGCGGCGACGATCAGCACTACGACCGCAATCGCGGCGATCGGATGCCGGCCGATCAGTGACTTCACGCCGCCCGGCCGGCTGTCTTGT
>NZ_QUML01000251.1:0-384 GCF_010907025.1 Rhodopseudomonas sp. BR0G17
GCCTTCGACGATCTCGTCCGCAAGCCGTTTCTACCCGGCGACTTGGTTGCCTCCGTCGAACGCCGGATTCGCCATCACGCCAACAAGACCAAGGACAAGTCCGCGCCGCAGGCACCTCTGCCGCAACGCTTCGCCGGTGTCCGGGTCCTGCTGGCCGAGGACAACCGCATCAATCAGATGGTCTCCGAGGAGATGCTGATCGACCTCGGCTGCATCGTCGACATCGCTGAAGACGGCGCACAAGCGCTCGAGGCGGCCGCCCGCGCCGAGTACGACGTGATCCTGATGGACTGCCAGATGCCGGTGATGGACGGCTATGAAGCAACCCGGCGACTGCGCGCGATGATGCAGGAGCGGCGGATCCCGAACCGCCCGATCATCGCC
>NZ_QUML01000252.1:0-384 GCF_010907025.1 Rhodopseudomonas sp. BR0G17
GGTCAGCAGCATGGTCAATAGTCCGAGCGCCGCGACAGCAGTTATCGGCCGGCCGTAGCCGTTGCCATCGCCGGGCAACAGCAGCCAGCGATGCAGCTTGCGGACGGTGGCAAAGAACGCGTCGGCCGCCGGATGACCGAGGCTGTCGCCAGTATAAGGATCGACATAGAGCGGCGCGGGCCGGGTGTGATCCGCCCTTCGGGCGAACCGAACCTCGACGACGGATGTCGCGACGCGGGGCATCGTGATCGACGCGACCGGATCGCCGGCGGCTTGCAGTTTCGCAATCAGGGCGTCGGGCGGCATCCGTGGCTCGGCACGCGGCGCGACTTCGAGGCGGCCAGCATCGAGCGCGCCTCGGATCTCGTCCTCGAAACTCATCAC
>NZ_QUML01000253.1:0-384 GCF_010907025.1 Rhodopseudomonas sp. BR0G17
GGTCCCGCAGATGACGGTTGATAGCCTCACTTGGTTCCAAATCGCCGCGCGCTTGCTGATACTCGTCGTCTTGGTGTTGGTCGTCGCGACGTTTGCCGTGCAAGTGCTGCGCCGGATCGGCGGCCTGTTCGGCCGCCGTCCGCGGATCGTGACCGTGCGACCGCCGCGCCCGCCGCAGCGGTGAGCGGACGAGCTCTCACTCGGTCCGAAACTTCACTCGGTCCGAAACTTCACTTGGTCAGAAACTTCCACGCCACCACGATCACGCACAGCGCGATGAAGATCAGCCAGGCCGGCAGCGGGCGGCGTGGCCCGCTCGTCGGAGCCGGGCGGGCGCCGCGATCGGCGATCCGGGTCACCTTCGGCTTTTGCGGCTTCTTGAAC
>NZ_QUML01000254.1:0-383 GCF_010907025.1 Rhodopseudomonas sp. BR0G17
ACCACATTCAGCCCTTCGAATCCTGATTGTACAATTCTCTCTCCCCGTCATTCCGGGGTGCGCGGAGCGCGAGCCCGGAATCCATACTCACTGCGGATTCTGTGAGGGCGTGACGCTGCACCGCTGCGACAGACCACAAACGACGGGGCTTATGGATTCCGGGCCTGCGCGCCGGTGGCGCGCATCCCGGAAGGACGCGGGGAGAAGGCGTCGTTTCGCGATGCTCTGGACACACGAGCCGCCCGCCACCGCTTCGGTGCCACGCATTGACGGTCCGGAGGACGGATGAACGCAGCGTCGTCCGCCGTCTTCATTGACGCGCATCGGCGGGTTACGCCTTCGGCTAACTTGCCCTCTGCGCTGAGCGCGCATCGTCGTCGCAC
>NZ_QUML01000255.1:0-383 GCF_010907025.1 Rhodopseudomonas sp. BR0G17
GTGCGACGGACGGATCAGGATCGGCAAAACTCTGTCCACGGCAACTCCGACAGATGCAGGCGAGCTGACTATTCGGCCACGACGTAGGTGTAGAGGCGAACACGTCCAGCTTCGTCGGCCTCACGATAGACGCCCTGGATTTCAACATCGAAGCCGGGGAATTCGTTGAAACTGCGCTCGAACATCTGCAAGTAATCGAGCATCGGCTTGGCCCGCTCGCTCAAGCGCTCGCCGGGCACGATCGTCGCAATTCCGGGCGGATAGACCACGAACGGCGTGGTGGCAATTCGGCCCGCGATCTGGCTGATCGGCAGGTAGTCGACATCGTTGCGCACCAAGAAGCGCGCCGCGGCGTGCGGCGACATCGCGATCTCGGGCAGATG
>NZ_QUML01000256.1:0-382 GCF_010907025.1 Rhodopseudomonas sp. BR0G17
GCGGGTGAGCTCATGGGTCGGCGCGCGGCCGTCCATGCCGGCGTCGTGGAGAACAAGATCGTCGAGGTGGACCAGTTCCCCCTCCAGCCACAGAGTGGCGCAGGCATCGGCGAAATGAGTGCGCGCGGCCCAGCCGTCGCGGATCGGGCTTTTGGCCAGCCGCTCGTCGAGCCGCGCGAGTGAATCCTCGGCCGCCGCCAGCGGCGTGGCAATCTGGCTCCAGGGGAGCGGCTCGGGGATCTGGTAGGCCTGGGTCAACGCTTTGATAACCCTAACAGGAATCGTCGTTACGGAAGCTATCACGACTTTAGCTTCCGTCATAGCGATGCCTTTTCGCGCATCCTGCTCACTATCGATAATCACCCCTTCGATAGTGTTAGAC
>NZ_QUML01000257.1:0-380 GCF_010907025.1 Rhodopseudomonas sp. BR0G17
GCGCATAGATCGCGGCTTTCGCCGCCGGTGCGACATAGAGCGAGCCGTGCCGCAGACCTTCGATTGCCGCGGGGCTTATGGCGTCAATCGCCGCCTCTGCAATGCAGACACGCTTCGGATCGGCGGCGCCGAGCCGGAACAGCACCTTCATCCCGTCCGTCGCGAAGCCGCGCCATTCCGGGCCGCGCTCTTCCTAGCCGACGACGGCGCCAGCATCATCGGTGTGAGCCGCCCACATACTGCCATACGGACCCTCGCGCAGGAGATCCTGATCGACCACTTCCTGAATGAGGTGGTCGGGAATGGCGCGCGTCTCGGCAAGATAGCGCCAGGCCGGCGAGCCGGGGCGCGGCTTCAGACGCTCGGCCCAGCGGCGGGCG
>NZ_QUML01000258.1:0-380 GCF_010907025.1 Rhodopseudomonas sp. BR0G17
CCGACCCTCCGCGCCGTGCAGTTCTGCGGCCGGCGCGGCTTCCTTCTGCCCGTCGCCGCACCGTTCGTTCGAACCGCCCGCGCCGATGATCGACACACCCGCCGGACCCGCGTTTCGCAGCCTCGGCCTCCCTTGAAAGGTCCGGTCCATGGGCCGCCTCGTCGAATTCGCGGTCAACCGCCGTTTCCTGATGCTCGCCCTGTTCGTGCTGGTGCTCGCCGGCGGGGTGGCGGCGTTCGAACATCTCAATATCGAAGCTTATCCCGATCCGACCCCGCCGATGGTCGACATCGTGACCCAGAGCCCAGGGCTGTCGGCCTAAGAAATCGAGCGCTACATCACCATCCCGATCGAAACCCAGGTCTCGGGCACCAAGAACC
>NZ_QUML01000259.1:0-379 GCF_010907025.1 Rhodopseudomonas sp. BR0G17
TTCTAATATCGGCGGCGCTCGTCCCGCTCTGTTGCGCGAAGGCAAAGGTCGGAGCGCCGAGTACGACAGCGAGGAGGGTGAGACAGGCACCAAACCGCATAACGGCCTCCTCAATTTGAATCGCTGCCGCAGGCGAAGGGAAGGATGAAGCTTCTTTTCAGTGCGGGAGCTGCATTCGGGGGCGCGGGAAGCGTCGCCAGATAGGCGGCGATGGCCGTCACATCGGTTTCGGTCAGGCGAGCAGCCACCTCATGCATGCAATCCGGCGCCTTCACGGTCCTAGTTCCCTACCTCCATGAGACGAGTTGGGCGCTGACGTAGTTGGGGCGAAGCCCAAGCAACCCTGGTATTCCCGGCTCGCGACCGGGCAGCGCCGGGC
>NZ_QUML01000025.1:0-81558 GCF_010907025.1 Rhodopseudomonas sp. BR0G17
CGCGGCCTCGCTCGGCGCGTCGCCGGCGCGGCGGTTCGTCGATGTCATCGTGCCGAATGCGATGCCGGGCATTCTGGCCGGCGCCCTGATGGTGGTGACGCTGTCACTCGGCGAGTTCAATCTCACCTGGATGCTGCACACGCCGCTGACCAAGACGCTGCCGGTGGGCCTCGCCGACAGCTACGCGTCGATGCGGCTCGAAGTCGCCTCGGCCTACACGCTGATCTTCTTCATCATGATCGTCCCATTGCTGGCGGCGATGCAATTGCTCGCGGAGCGGGAGCCGAAACGATGACGGCGGATGACGGACACGGCGCGGCGGTCGAGGTTGCGGCCTGCGGCAAGACCTTTGCGGACGGGACCCGCGCGCTGGAGCCGGCAAGCCTCAGCATCGCACGCGGCGAAACGCTGGTGCTGCTCGGTCCGTCCGGCTGCGGCAAGACCACGATGCTGCGGATCATCGCCGGGCTGGAGAGTCCGGATGCCGGGGGGCGCATCTTGTTTGACGGCGCAGATGTGACCTCGGTGCCGATCGAGAAGCGCAATGTCGGCATGGTGTTTCAGTCCTACGCGCTGTTTCCCAACATGACGGTGGCCGACAACATCGGCTACGGGCTCAAGATCCGGGGCGTCGCCAAGGCGGAGCGTGCCGCGCGGATCGCCGAACTGGTGGCGCTGACCAACATCGCCGGGCTTGAGCATCGGCGGATCGATCAGCTCTCCGGCGGCCAACGCCAGCGCGTCGCTCTCGCCCGCGCCGTGGCGATCCGTCCCGCGGTGCTGCTGCTCGACGAACCGCTCACCACGCTCGACGCGGCCTTGCGCGACAAGCTGCGCGGCGAACTCGACCGGCTGCTGCGCTCGCTCGGCATCACCACGATCTACGTCACCCACGATCAGGCCGAGGCGATGGCGCTCGGCGACCGCATCGTGGTGATGAGCAAGGGCGCGATCGCGCAGGTCGGCACGCCGCGCGAGATCTATTTCCGCCCGGCCACTCGGTTCGTTGCCGAGTTCGTCGGCGCTGCCAATATCATCGAGGCCGAGATCGCCGATGGGGCGCTGCGATTGCCGGGCGGACACTGGCGCGTCGCGGGCAGCAATAGCCACAGCCGCGCGCTCGCGATGATCCGCCCGGAGACGATCCGAATTGCGGCACCTGAGGCCGCGACGCTGCAGGGCGTGGTCGACAGCGTCAGTTTCGTCGGCGACCGCCAGCGCGTCGTGGTGTCCGGCGCAGCCGCGCGGCCACTGGCGATCGACGCACCGAACGCGCTGCCGATCCGGAGCGGCGATCGCATCGGCCTCGTGGCCGATCCCGAAGCCATCCGGCTGCTGCCCGAGCAACTGTGACGAACCAGAATGAGAAATCCGACCATGCCGCCGAAGCCGATTCTGATCGCCCAGATTTCAGACCTGCATATCAAGGCACCCGGCGAACTCGCCTACGGCAAGGTCGACACCGCGGCGGCGCTGACCCGCTGCGTCGCAGCGCTGAACGCGCTGACGCCGCGGCCCGACCTCGTGGTGATCTCCGGCGATCTGGTCGATACCCCAAGCGCTGAGGAATACGCGCATCTCGAACGACTGTTGGCGCCGCTGCAGATTCCGTTCGTTGCCGTACCGGGCAATCACGATTCCCGCGACCTGATGCGCACCGCGTTCGCCCAGCCAACGTTTCCAGCCGAGGGCCCGCTCAATCAGCTCTATCCCGTCGACGGGATCGATATCGTGCTGCTCGACTCCAATGTCCATGGACAGCCGCATGGCGAGCTCGATGCCGGGACGTTGCAGTGGCTCGAGGCGGTGCTGTCGTCGTCGGATCACCGGCCCGCCTTGCTGTTCCTGCATCATCCGCCCTTCGCCACCGGCATCTGGCACATGGATCGCCAGAACCTTCGCAACGCCGCGGAGTTCGCGACCCTCGTCGAGCGCTATCCGTGGGTGCGGCTGGTCGCTGCGGGCCACGTGCACCGCCCAACGGTGACCGGCTTTGCCGGGACTGTCGCGACGATCTGTCCGGCCCCCAATCATGCGGTGGCGCTGGATCTCGGCGAACAGCTCGTGCCCTCGTTTTGCGTCGAACCGCCGGCTTTTCATCTGCACACCTGGTTCGCCAAGCGCGGCGAACTCGTCACGCATCAGGTCCCGATCGGAGCGTTCGACGGCCCGCATCCGTTCTTCGGCGCCGACGGCAAACTTCTGTAAAGCCGTAGGAACCCTGCGGCATTAACGACGCTGCGGGAATTAGGAACAATTTTACCGAGGGAAACCTTTCGGGCCCGGAACGATCAAGAGGCTAAGCCCTTGATGATCGGTCGGGACGGTAGAGGGATGACTGAGGTGAGCAGGAGACCTGTTGTGCTGGTGGTCGAAGACGAACCGCTCCTGCGCATGAACGCCGTCGATATGATCGAGACGGCTGGATTCCAGGTGCTGGAGGCCGGATCGGCCGATGATGCCATCGCGATTCTTGAGAAGCGCGACGATATCCGCGTGGTGTTCACCGACATCCAGATTCCGGGCTCGATGGACGGCTTGAAGCTGGCCCGCGCTGTGCGCGGCCGATGGCCGCCGATCAAGATCGTCGCCACTTCGGGACGGGTGCATGTGACTGCGGATGATCTGCCGGATGGCGGCCGCTTTGTACCAAAGCCGTACACTCCCGAGCAGATTACCGGGTTGCTGCGAGAAATGTTGGCCTGAACCGGGATCGGGCCACGATGGCACTTGCCCGTGCGCTTTCCAAAATTTAATCGTATCGTTCTAGAAATAGGTCTTTTCGAGCTATCCTCCCGTCCCAGCTAAAGAATAAGGGAGGACGGACTAGGATATCATGAAACGGCCACTGATCATTTTCTGCCTGCTGAGCGTGGTCGCCGCCGCGGCGTACTTTTCATTCAGCCATTGGGCGATCAGGCACGAGACGCTGACCTTCTTCGACGAAGCGCGCGGTCGTCCGGTCGCGATCGATCTCGCAGTGCGGCGAGACGCCGAAATGAAGGCTGAGGCCGGAATGGTCACGCTGCCGGTCGCGGTGGTCAGCCACGGCAACACCGTCAAGAACACCGAATACTCGTTCCTGGCCAACGTGCTCGCCGCCCGCGGCTATCTGGTCGCCAGCATCCAGCACGATCTCCCCGACGACAAGCCGCTGATGACGGTGGCCGGCTCGCTCTATGTCGGGCGCCTGGCCGTGTATGAGCGCGGCGAGCAGAACATCTTCTTCGCCCTCAAGGAGCTGAAGAGGCTCGAGCCCAACGCCGACTACGATCATCTCACTCTGGTCGGCCATTCCAATGGCGGCGACATCTCGATGTTCTTCGCCCAGCAGCACCCCGAAATGGTGCGGCGCGTGGTGACGCTGGACAATTTGCGGGTGCCGTTCGTGACCTCCGGCTTCGCCAAGATCCTGTCGTTCCGGTCCAAGGATCCGCAGTTCAAGACCGACCCCGGCGTGCTGCCCGATGCCAAGACAGCCAAGGAGGCCGGCATCGAAATCATCGACACCGGCGCCCAGCACACCGAGCTGAGCGACCGCGGCCCGGACAGCGTCAAGGCGCGGATTCAGTCGACGCTCGACAAATTCTTGTCCGACGAGGGCAGCAGCAAGTTGCAGCCGCTCGACGTGCAGAAGGACATCAAGCGGATGTACAACGATCCGCGGGCGATGGGTCCGTAGCGCAAGCGCTGGCGTGTTTAGTGCCGGGCCGATAAACGAAAGGGCCTCGCGCCGACGCGGCCGAGACCCTTCCAAAATACTGTTACTGCGCGCGAATTAGCGCCAGAACAGCGCCAGCAGAATGATGATCGGCAGCGGGATCCCGATCAGCCACATCAACGCGCCTTTTCCGAAAGTCATGTCTCATCCTCCAGTCATCCAACCTGGGGCGATAACCGTGTCACTCGCGAACTGTTCCGCGCAGGCGCCCTCGTTCGAACAACTCATCCGGATGCCGTCTTGACGGCCGACCCGCGGCGGGCGAGGGATCGGACCTGATCTGAAGTCATGGAGTGCAAGATGGCTGCGAAGGTGAGCCCGCTGGCGGGCAAGACCGTCGATCCCAACAGTCTGGTCAACGTCCCGCGGCTGGTGACGGCGTATTTCGCCGGCAAGCCGGACCCTGGGGTGGCGACCGAGCGGGTGGCGTTCGGCACCTCCGGGCATCGCGGTTCGTCGCTCAACAATGCCTTCAATGAGAACCATATCGTGGCGGTGAGCCAGGCGGTGTGCGATCATCGCCGCGCCGCCGGCATCACCGGTCCGTTGTATATCGGCATCGACACCCATGCGCTGGCCGAGCCGGCGCTGGTCAGCGCGCTCGAAGTCTTCGCCGCCAACGAAATCGACGTCGTGATCGACGACCGCGGTGGTTACACGCCGACCCCGGTGATCTCGCACGCGATCCTCACCCACAATCGCGGCCGCACCGACGGCTTTGCCGACGGCGTGGTAGTGACCCCGTCGCACAATCCGCCCGAGGACGGCGGCTTCAAGTACAATCCGCCGAACGGCGGCCCGGCCGATACCGACATCACCTCGGCAGTCGAGAAGGCCGCCAATGCGATGCTCGAAAACGGGCTGAAGGGCGTCAAGCGGATCTCCTACGATCGCGCCCGCAAGGCGGCTTGCGTGCATCGCCGCGACTACATCACGCCCTATGTCGAGGACCTCGCCAATGTGGTCGACATGGAGGCGATCCGCAGCTCGGGCGTCAAGCTCGGCATCGATCCGCTCGGCGGCGCCGCGGTGCATTACTGGCACCCGATCATCGAGCGCTACAAGCTCGACGCCAAGGTGGTCAGCGACGCGGTCGATCCGACCTTCCGCTTCATGACCGCGGATTGGGACGGCAAGGTGCGGATGGACTGCTCGTCGCCTTACGCGATGGCGCGGCTGATCGGGATGCGCAACGATTTCGACGTGGCGTTCGCCAATGACACCGACGCCGACCGCCACGGCATCGTCACCCGCTCGAGCGGGCTGATGAATCCGAACCACTACCTGTCGGTCGCGATTGCGTATCTGTTCGCACACCGGCCGCATTGGGGCCGCGACGCCGCGATCGGAAAGACCGCGGTATCGAGCGCGATGATCGATCGCGTCGCCAACAAGATCGGCCGCAAGGTGGTCGAGACTCCGGTCGGCTTCAAATGGTTCGTTGACGGACTGATCGGTGGCAGCTTCGGCTTCGCCGGCGAGGAGAGCGCCGGCGCTTCGTTCCTGCGCCGCGACGGCAGCGTCTGGACCACCGATAAGGACGGCATCATCCTTGGGCTGCTCGCGGCCGAAATCACAGCGGTGAGCAAGGCCGACCCGGGCGAATTGTATCAGCGCCTCACCGCAGAACTCGGCGCGCCGTTCTATGCGCGGATCGATGCGGCGGCGTCGCCGGCCCAGAAGGCGCTGTTCAAGACCCTGACCGCCGAGAAGCTCGGCATCACCCAGCTTGCCGGCGAGCCGGTCACCGCGACGCTGACCAAGGCGCCTGGCAACGGCCAATCGATTGGCGGCGTCAAGGTCACCACCGCGAACGGCTGGTTCGCGGCGCGTCCGTCTGGCACCGAGGACGTCTACAAGATCTACGCCGAGAGCTTCGTCAGTGCCGATCACCTCAGCAAGATCCAACACGAAGCCCAGGCCGCCCTCAGCGCAATGTTCGCCGCAGGTTGACGCGCGACAACGTTGGAACCGGCAAGCCGGGCGATGTCTGCCAGATAAATTGTCATCGCTTCACTCCGTCATTGCGAGCGAAGCGAAGCAATCCAGACCTCTACGCACGACGCTGGATTGCTTCGTCGCTTTGCTCCTCGCAATGACGGACTGCGCCGCCAACGTGTGAGGTCGACCGTGTCCGGCTGGACTGAATTCGTCGCCGCCTTCGCCGTGTTCCTGCTCAGCCACGCGATTCCGGTGCGGCCGGCGGTGCGGACGAGGCTGGTCGGTGCGCTCGGCGAGCGCGGCTTCCTGATCGCCTACAGCATCGAGTCGTTGGTCGTGCTGACCTGGCTGATCGTCGCCACCGAGCGGGCGCCGTTCGTCGAGCTGTGGCCGTTCGAGACCTGGCAGATGTGGGTGCCGAACCTGGCGCTGCCGCTCGCCTGCCAGTTTGCGGCGTTCGGCATCGGAGCCGCCAATCCGCTGTCGTTCGGCGGCGATCCGCGGAAAATATTCGATCCGCAACACCCCGGCGTCGTCGGCATCGTCCGGCATCCGCTGTTGTGGGCGATCGGCCTCTGGGCCGGCGCGCATGTCGTGCCGAACGGTGACATCGCGCATGTGCTGCTGTTCGGCTTCTTCGCGATGATCGCGCTGGTCGGCATGATGATCATCGACCGCCGCAAGCGGCGCCAGCTCGGCGCCGAGCGCTGGGCGGAACTTGCGGCGCGCACCTCGTTCTGGCCGTTCGCGGCGCTGATCAGCGGCCGCTTCAAGCCGCAGCGCTGGCGGATCAGCCTCTTGCGGTTCGGCATCGGCATCGCGGCGTGGCTGTCGCTGCTGCTGCTGCATCCGCTGGTGATCGGCGTCTCGCCGCTGCCCTAACCGGCAGTCTCAGCCGTCATTGCGAGCGCAGCGAAGCAATCCAACTTCGTCCACTGAGCTGGAACTGTTCGTCCGACTCGCAGTGACAGACGATGCTGTTCCCTGCAAATCGTTCGCGAGTTTGTGCTGGCACAACCAGCGCTGGACGCCGCGCTCCTACACAGGATGAGCCGGCAATGCACCGCCGGTGTCAGTTCCGGTGGACCGCGATGAGCAGCACGACGATCGAATCTTCCGCAGCCGGCCCCGCCAAGCGCAAGCCGGTGCCGCGCTATCCGTTGCAGAGCCGCTTGACCATCCTGTCGGCCGGCTTCCGTCCGTTCTTTCTGCTCGGCGCGATCTTCGCCGCGGTCGCGGTGCTGCTGTGGTTGCCGGTATATCACGGCGAGCTGACGCTGCAGACCGCGTTCGCGCCGCGCGATTGGCACGTCCACGAGATGCTGTACGGCTATCTCCCAGCGGTGATCACCGGCTTCCTGCTCACCGCGATTCCGAATTGGACCGGACGCCTGCCGCTGCAGGGTGCGCCGCTGGCGACGCTGGCGGTGGTGTGGCTCGCCGGACGGCTGGCGGTGACGTTCTCGGCCGACACCGGCTGGCTCGCCGCGCTGCTGATCGATGCCTGCTTCCTGCTGCTGGTGGCGCTTGCGGCGCTGCGCGAGATCATCGCCGGGCGGAACTGGCGCAACCTCAACGTCGTCGCGCTGCTGACGCTGCTGCTAGTCGGCAACGTCGCATTCCATCTCGAAGCGCATTTCGGCGGCACTGCCGACTACAGCATCCGGATCGGCATCGCGGTGGTGATCATGCTGATCTCGCTGATCGGCGGCCGTATCACGCCGAGCTTCACCCGCAACTGGCTGGTGCGCGCAAATCCCGGCCGGCTGCCGCAGCCGTTCAACAAGCTCGACATGGTGATCGTCGCGTTCAGCGGCCTGACGCTGGTGCTGTGGGTTGCGATGCCGTTCAGCCCGATCAGCGGCTCGGCCTTACTGATCGCCGGCGTGCTGCATCTGGTCCGGCTGGCGCGCTGGGCCGGCGACCGCACCGTCAAGGAGAAGCTGCTGCTGGTGCTGCATGTCGGCTATTTGTTCATCCCGCTCGGCTTCCTTTTGACCTCAGCGGCGGCGTTCGGGCTGATCCCGGTCAGCGCAGGCATCCACGCCTGGATGGTCGGCGGCGCCGGCGTGATGACGCTGGCGGTGATGACCCGCGCATCGCTCGGCCACACCGGCCAGCAACTCACCGCCTCGCTGCCGACGCAGGGGATCTATCTGGCCGCCCTGTTCGCCGTCACCGCGCGGATCGCGGCGGCGCTACTACCGGCCTGGAGCGATCCGCTGCTGCATCTGGCGGCGCTCGGCTGGGCCACCGCCTTCCTCGGCTTTGCGCTGAGCTATGGCCCGACGCTGCTCGCCCGCGGCAAGCCGCACTGATCCGCCCGAACCTTCACTCACTCCAACCAGGATAAAGCCATGACCGAAGCCGCCACCACGACCGAACGCGTGCTCGACGTCCGCGAGATCCCGCCTTATCAGCGCCACGAGATCATCCCGCGGCTGTTCGATCACCTGGCGCCCGGACAGGCGATGCAGATCGTGGTCGATCACGATCCGCGGCCGCTCCGCCAGTTCTTCGCGTCGGTCCACGGCGACGATTGCCAGTGGACTTATCTGGAGCAGGGACCGGAGGTGTGGCGCGTGCAGCTCCGCCGCGCCGCGTAGCACTCAACGTGCGCCGAACCGGGCGATGTCCTCGTCCGAATAGCCGGCCTGCTGCAGCACCGTCTTGGTGTGCTCGCCGAGCCGCGCCACCCGCGGGTTCGGCGACGGATTGGCCGACGACATCCTGAACGGCAGGTTGAGCACCTTGAAGCTGCCGGCATCGTCGTAAACTTCGGCGAGTGCCTTGCGATGTTCAGTCTGCGGATCGGCCATCGCCTCGGCGACGGTGCGATAGGCCGAGCAGGGCACACCGAACTTGTCGAGCGCGGCGAGGCATTGCTTCGACGTCAGCTTGCTCGACCAGCTCGTCTCGACCGTGTCCATCAGTTCGCCCCAGTTGAGGCGGCGGTCGGCGTATTTTTCGAACCGTGGATCGGTGATCAGGTCGGGTCGCTCGGCCGCCAGCATGAAGCTGCGGAACGATTTCTCGCTGGCGACGGCGATCATCACATAGCCGTCGGAGGTTTCGACCGGGCCGAATTGCGGCCGCGCCGGCAGCGTCACCGGAAACTGCGACCACTGCATCTCGTTCAGCGTCAGCGTCAGCATCGCCTCCAGCATCGACACGTCGATGTGCTGACCCTCGCCGGTGCGGACTCGCTGATACAGCGCCGAGGTAATCGCCCCATAGGCGTAGATCCCGCTGACGACGTCGGCGAGATAGATGCCGCAATAATCCGGGCGGTCGCGGCCGGGCTGATAGGCGAGGTGCGCGAGGTCGAAGCCGGATGCGGCATGGATCGCCGGCGCGTAGGCGGGCAGTTCCGCGGATGGTCCGGTCTGGCCGTAGCCGGAGATCGAGCAGTAGATCAGCTCGGGATTGAAGCCACGCAGCGACGCGTAGTCCATCTGCAGCCGCTGCATCACGCCGGGGCGGAAGTTCTCGACCAGGATGTCGGCGCCGGCGACCAGCCGCTGCACCGCTTCGAGACCGTCGGGCGATTTCAGGTCGAGCACGATGCTCTTCTTGCCGACGTTGAGCTGACCGAATGCGGTGCTGCAGGCCTCGCGCACCGGCGGCCGGTTCCGCATGGTGTCGCCGTCGGCGGCTTCGATCTTGATCACCTCGGCGCCCATGTCGGACAGCATCCGGGTGCAGTGCGGGCCGGCGATGGTGGTGGAGAAATCGAGCACGCGGAGCCCCTCGAGGGCCTTGGCGTTGGCGGAGGTGGCCAGCGGTTTCTGCGTCCGCGTTTCGACGGTCATTCGGTCTCCCCTGATCCTCCCCGTTCTAGGCGCGACGCGTACAGCGCCAGCGCCCGCGGGAAGTTGCTTGCTCAATGAACAGCAGGCTAGCGGGTCGATCGAACAGGATCAACGGGGCGAAATGGAACGGACGCTATGGGTCCGAAAGCCAGCCCATGCTGAGCGCGAACCGCACCACCTCGACGCGGTTGTGGAAGCCGAGCTTGGCCATGCCGCGCGCCTTGTAGGTCTCGACGCTCTTGGCGCCGATCTGCAGCTTGGCGGCGATGGTCTTGTTGCTATGGCCGATCGCGGCGAGCCGCAGCACCTCGATCTCGCGGGTCGACAGTTCCGACACCGCGTTGTGTTCGTCGCCATTGTGCAGATGCGGCGTGGTACGCCCGATCGCACGGCCGGCAATCGCCGGATCAAGATAGATGCCGCCGCTGCCGACCGCATGGATGCCGCGGATCAGTTCGTCGGTGGCGGAGCGCTTCAGCACGTAGCCGGCGACGCCGAGGTCGAGCAGCTGGCGCAAGTAGGCGCCGTCTTCATGCACGGTCAGCACCAGCACGCGGCAGTCCGGACACGCGGCGAGGAACTTGCGCGCCACCTCGATGCCGTTGAGGCCGGGCATCGACAGATCGAGCACGGCGACGTCCGGCTTTAATTCCGTGGCGCGGCGGAGCGCGTTCGGGCCGTCGCTGGCCTCGCCGACCACTTCGAGTCCGGGATCGCCTGCGACCAGCGCCTTCATGCCGCTGAGCACCACCGGGTGATCGTCGGCGATAAACACGCGCAGTCGGGAAGGGGATTGCTGGTCCATCGCGGTTGCTTTCATCTGGTCACAGCGGAATGCGCGCGTACAGCGCAGTGCCCTTGCCGGGCGCGGATTCGATTTCGAGCGAGCCGCCGACCAATGTCAGCCGCTCACGGATGCCGAGCAGGCCCAGCCGTCCGGATGGCTGCTTGTGGCCGGCGGTGACGAAGCCGCAGCCGTCGTCCTCGACGATCATCGTCACCTGGTCGTCGCCGAGCTGCAGGATGACGCTGACGTGGCGGGCAGAGGCATGGCGCACGACGTTGGTGAGCGCTTCCTGCAGCACGCGGTACAGCGTCGTCTCGACTGGCGACGGCAGCCGGCGCGAGCCGAGGGTCATGTGCAGGTCGAACTCGATGCTCGACTTCTCGCTCCAGGAGTCGAGCAGGTTCTGGATCGCGGTCTGGATGCCGAGGTCGTCGAGCGCGGTGGGGCGGATTTCCCAGGCGAGGCGATTGGCCTGGCGGCCGACATCGGCGGTCAGGCTCTTCATCTCGGCGATGCGCTGCTGCAATTCGGGATTGTCGCCGGCGGCCTGGCCGAGTTTGTCGAAGCCGAGCTGTAACAGCGTCAGCGACTGTCCCAGCGTGTCGTGCAGTTCGCGGGCGATCCGCAGCCGTTCGGCTTCCTGATCTTCGACTGTCCTGCGCAGCACCTTGGATAGGTCCGCCTCGACCAGCACCCGCCGCCGCTTCTCTTCCTGCAGCGTCTTGGCGACGTCCTTGGAGCGGCTCAGGCCGAGCTCGACCTGGCGCATCAGCTGTTCCTGAAGCAGCTGCGCCGAGCGCCGCTCGCGGGCGATGCCGTCGATCCGGCGCAGCACGACGTCGAGCAGCGACTCGCGGAGCCGGTGCGCCGCATCGATTTCGGCGTCGCGCCACGGCTCGCCGTGCAGCCGCACCGACTCTTGCCAACTCGAAGCACAGCCTTTGGGCGTTCGGCTGCCATCGGCACCGACGCCGACCGGCTTGTTGGGCATGCCGGCCCAGGTGACGACGCGAACCACTTCGGGGCGGAACCACAGCACGTAGTTGTGCGGCGTATTGGACAGCGACAGCGCCAAAAGTCCGCTGGCGCAGCCGGCGAACGCCTTGGCGGGCGGATAGGCCAGCGCCAGGCAGTCGGTGTGATAGACGCCGTCGTGCGCAACGCCGTGCAGCCATCCCATCATCGCGGCGACCTGCGCAGGACCCGGTGTCGCGCCGATCCCGGTGAACTGGCCGTCGATCCACAGGCCGACGCCGGCGGCCGGAATGAAGTCGAGCAGGTTCGGATAGAACCGGATCAGCCCTTCGGCGAGATCCGACTCCTGACTCATCCGCGTGACCAGCTCTTCGTGGATGCGCGTGCTACGCAGCCGCGCGGCGAGCTGATCGGCGGCGAGCCGCGCCTCGAGCTGCAACGACGCCATTTCGGCGAACAGCGCACAGGCTTCTCGCATCCGGTAGGGCAGAAATCGTGGGGTGCCGTGATGGCAGACGATCAAGCCCCATACTTCGCCTTCGACCACCAGCGACAGCGAGAGCGACGCGGCGACGCCGAGCTGGGCCAGATACAGCCGGTGCTCGGGGGAGCAACTGCGGATCGCGCTGAACGAGAGATCAAGTGCGGTGCCGCTGCGCGGACTGTGCGCCGGCACCAGCGGTGCAGCGGGCGCGTGAACGTCGGGCTGCACCCGAATCCGGCTGGCAGGCCCCGGCCGATGTGGAATGTCCGGTTGCGGATCGCGCAGGCCGAGGAACGGGCTCGCATCGGGATCGCGCGCTTCGGCGATCACGTCGGCGCTGCCTTCCGGCGCGAAGCGGTACACCATCACCCGGTCGAAGCCGGTCACGTTGCGGAGCTCAGCGGCCATCGCGTCGAAGAAGGCCTGCAGGTTCGGCGCCGGCCGGACCCGCCGGATCATCGACTGCACCAACGCGAGCGAATTCTCCGGCGCGGGTTCGCGCCGCGGATCGAGCTCCACGACCAGCAGCCCCGAGGCGTGGTGGACGATGACATCGATCGGCGTGGCGTCCGGCGCGCTCAGCGTGAAGACGTGCTGCGGCCGTTCGATCGCTCGCTCTGCAGCGGCAAGCGTCTGCAGCCGTGCGATCTGGTCGGACGAGAACACACTCGAAGCGGCAGTGCCCGGCAACAGATCCGCGGCCGCGCCGAGCAGCGATTCGGTCGCGCCGGCGGCGTGGATGATGGTCAAATCCGCCGGGGCCAGCGCCAGCAGTGCGGCGTGGGGCTGAATCGCACCGGGCAGGACCTCTGTACGCGTCCCACCGGCGAGGGTGATCGGGTCGAAGTCCGAGACCCTGAACCCGGCAGAATTGTCAAGGCCAGAGTACATCACAATCTACTCAATTTTCCGTGTCCGGGACTCGTCGGACCGGTTTGAGGATGTCCGGTATGACACGGACAGTCGTCAGTGTCATGTTAAATTGACAAAGATGTGTGTCAGGATAGTCTTACAATCACTCGGATGTGATCAGGGCGTGAGTCCTCGTCATCCGAGGGCTGGAAGCATCCACATCGGTCTGCTCCAACGCGAGGCGACTCGTCGTTGTCCAGAGGGCGGGTGCAGGAGCGAACAGGGAATGCTGAGACCAAGCGAACAAATGTTCGGCGTAGCAGCAATCAACCTACGTGCAGGTTCAGCACGACACTGATCGTAAGTCTCTCAGGAGGATTTACTATGGCAGACGATCCCAACAAGGTCTGGCCGACCGGTCTGACGATCGCGGAATCGGAAGAGCTCCACAAGCATGTGATCGACGGCACGCGCATTTTCGGCGCGATCGCCATCGTCGCTCACTTCCTGGCGTATGTTTACTCGCCCTGGCTGCACTAAGGAGTACGTAAGATGAATCAAGGTCGTATTTGGACTGTTGTGAAGCCGACCGTTGGTCTTCCGCTCCTGCTCGGCAGCGTGACCGTGATCGCGATCCTGGTGCACTTTGCTGTTCTCAGCAACACCACCTGGTTCTCGAAGTACTGGAACGGCAAGGCCGCGGCGATCGAGAGCTCGGTCTCCATCGGCTAATTCAGCTTCTTTCGAAGCTGTTGTGGCTGGACCGGGATCCAAGGGTCCCGGTCGCTTGCTTTGTAGCCGGAGCGGGGTGCGGACATTTGATCTGCCGCAGTTCATCTTTGGTCGCAAAGTGGTGCTGTTCGATCGGACACCGGCGGATCTGACCGCCGGGCTCACGCAAGCTGGAATCGCTGCACGATGAACACAGTCAGCCAAAAGATGATGAAGGTCTGGTCCTCGCTTGGGCCGCGCTTTCTGCCTTTCGCGGATGCGGCCACGCCGGATCTGCCTCTATCCCGGTTGCTGCGCCTGTCGCTGTTTCAGGTCGCAGTCGGCATGTCGCTGGTGCTGCTGGTCGGCACCCTGAACCGGGTGATGATCGTCGAACTCAACGTGCCGGCCTCGATCGTCGGCGTGATGGTTTCGCTGCCTTTGATCTTTGCGCCGTTCCGGGCGCTGATCGGCTTCAAATCCGACGTTCATAAATCTGCGCTGGGCTGGCGCCGCGTGCCGTTCCTGTACAAGGGCACGATGGTGCAGTTCGGCGGCCTCGCCATTCTGCCGTTCGCGCTGCTGGTTCTGTCCGGCGGCGGCGACTCGGCGCAGGCCCCCGTCTGGGTTGGACAGGTTGCAGCCGCCGCGGCATTTCTGCTGATCGGCGCCGGCGTGCACACCACCCAGACCGTCGGCCTCGCACTCGCGACCGACCTGTCGCCGCCGGAGTCGCGGCCGAAGGTGGTCGGCCTGATGTACACCATGCTGATGTTCGGCATGATCGCGAGCGCGATCATCTTCGGTGTGCTGCTCGCCGAGTTTTCGCCCGGGCGCCTCATTCAGGTGATCCAGGGCTCTGCCGTCGTCACCATCGTGCTCAACGGCATCGCGTCCTGGAAGATGGAAGCGCGCCGCCGCGACAATCCCAATCTGGTGACCGCGCATCCTGAGGCGCCGAGCGGTGGCTTCCGCGAGTCGTGGGACGCTTTCATTCAAGGTCCGAACGCGATGCGCCGGCTGATCGCCGTCGGCTTCGGTACCATGGCGTTCAGCATGGAAGACGTGCTGCTCGAACCATATGGCGGTCAGATCCTGCATCTGAGCGTCGGCGACACCACCAAGCTCACCGCAGCGCTGGCGGTCGGTGGTCTGTTCGGCTTCGGCTACGCCTCGCGCGTGTTGAGCCGCGGTGCTGATCCGTTCCGGATGGCGAGCTTCGGCGCGCTGGTCGGTATTCCGGCATTCCTTGCGGTGATCTTCTCTGCCGATCTGTCGTCGAGCACGGCCTCTGCGCTGGTGTTCGGCTTCGGTACGCTGATGATCGGCTTCGGTGCCGGTCTGTTCGGCCACGGCACGCTGACCGCGACGATGAACGCTGCGCCGAAGGATCAGGTCGGTCTCGCACTGGGCGCCTGGGGCGCTGTGCAGGCTTCGGCCGCCGGTATCGCTATCGCGCTCGGTGGTATTCTTCGCGACGTGGTAACCGCTTATGCGCCGCACGGTTGGGGCGGCGCCGCAGCGGGTTATCACTTTGTCTATTACCTCGAACTAGTGTTGCTCATTGCCACGCTGGTGACGATGTTCCCTCTGACACGGCGGCGGGAGCCGATTCTGATGCAGGGCCAGTTGCGCGGGTCCTGAGAGTGAGACGGAGTAGCTATGACCCACATCATCACCCGCTTGTATGACTCGAGCAGCCGCCTGTCGGCACTCGAGAGCGATTTGAAGAGCAATTCCTTCAAATACGCGGTGGTCACGGCCGGCCGTTCGTCCACCGAAGAGACTGCTGCCGCGCTTCTCAAGGCCGGCGTGTCGCGCGCGGAAGCCGCGACCTATGCCGACTATCTCAAGAAGGGTGGCGTCGTCGTCGCGGCGCAGGCCGAGTTCGGCTACGGCGCGAAACTGACCAAGATTCTCGACGGCTACGGGCCGAACCCGATCAGCCTGAAGTCGTCGTCCTCGTCGCGTGCCGCCGAACAGAGCGATGCCGCGCCGTTCTCGAATTTGATCCACGCGCCGGTGCTGCTTGAGACCTCCGGCCCGTACAAATCCTATTCCGGTGACTTGCTGCTGGTCGACAGCGACAAGACCTTCTCTGGTACGCCGCTGGTTATCAGCAGCGATGGCCCGTATCAGTCGTTCTCCGGAACACCGTTGTTGCTCGACAGCAGCGGCCCATACAAGTCCTTCTCAGGGACTCCTCTGTTGCTGGACACCAGCGGTCCGTACAAGTCGTACTCGGGCGAGCCGCTGTTGATCAACAACTCCACACCCTTCTCCTCCTGGCTGGGCCTGCCAGTGCTACTCTAAGTAAAGGAATCGACCATGAGCGAAGAATACAAAGGACACTCTGGACATCCGCTGATCCTCAAGCAGGAAGGCGAATACAAGAGCTATTCCGGTGAGCCGCTGATCCTGAAGCAGGAAGGCGAGTACAAGGGTTACTCCGGTACTCCGCTGATCCTCGAGCAGAAGGGCGAGTATCAGAGCTTTTCCGGCACCCCGCTGATCCTGAAGCAGGAAGGCGAATACCGGGGCTTCTCCGGCGCGCCGCTGATCCTGAAGCAGGAAGGCGAGTACAAGTCGTTCTCCGGCTATCCGCTGCTGCTCAACATCTGAGCCAGCCGGCCTTACAGGTCCCATGACGCCGCGGGCAGCAATGCCCGCGGCGCCGTGCTTTTGGGTCGCAAGAAAATGCTGGGCAAACGCGCGCCCAGCGGTCAATCTGTTTCCAACGACACAAAAAAAGTCGAGGAAACATGACCCACTCTGCTTCCGCTGCGTCCAGCAGCGCCGCGGCGTCCGCGCCGTTCAGCGGCCCCGCTCCCCATCCCGATTGCGAACATGTCGACGTGCTGATCGTCGGCGCCGGAATTTCCGGCATTGGTGCCGCCTACCACCTGACGACGCAGTGTCCCGGTACCCGCTTTGCCGTGCTCGAAGCCCAGGACGGCTTCGGCGGTACCTGGCGAACCCACCGCTATCCTGGCATTCGCTCCGACAGCGACCTCTACACCTTCGGCTATCGCTTCAAGCCATGGACCGGAAAGCCGATCGCGACGGCTGCCGAAATCCGCGACTATCTCGGCGAGGTGATCGCCGAGCACGATCTCGACCGCCACATCCGCTACCGCCACCGCATCGTTTCGGCGAACTGGTCGAACGAGGATGCGTGCTGGACGATCGAGGCGCTGCGCGGCGAGGGCGGCGAGACCGTGCGCTTCACCGCCAACTTCCTCTGGATGTGCCAGGGCTACTACCGCCACAGCGAAGGCTATACCCCGGAATGGCCGGGCATGGCCGAGTTCAAGGGGCGGATCGTCCACCCGCAGACCTGGCCGGACGATCTCGACGTTGCCGGCAAGCGGGTGATCGTGATCGGGTCGGGCGCGACGGCTGCGACTCTGGTGCCGTCGATCGCCCCCAAGGCTGAGCACGTGACCGTCCTGCAGCGCTCGCCGACCTATTTCATTCCCGGCCGCAACAAGATCGAGATCGCCGACACGCTGCGCGAGCTCGGAATCTCCGAAGATTGGATTCACGAGATCGTCCGCCGCAAGATCCTGTTCGATCAGGCGACCTTCACCCGCCGCTCGATGAGCGAGCCCGAGGTGGTGAAGCAGGAATTGCTCGCCGGCGTTCGCGCCCATCTCGGCCCGGATGCAAATCTCGATCCGCACTTCACGCCGAGCTATCGGCCGTGGCGGCAACGCATCGCCTTCGTTCCCGATGGCGATCTGTTCAAGGCGATTGCATCCGGCAAGGCTTCGGTGGTCACCGACGAGATCGACCGCTTCACCGAGCAAGGTATCCGGCTGAAGTCGGGCGAGACGCTCGAGGCCGACATCGTTGTCACCGCGACCGGCTTCAATCTCAACGTGCTCGGCGACATCGCATTCTCGATCGACGGCAAGCCGCTCGATTTCGCCGAGACCGTGACCTATCGCGGCATGATGTTCACGGGCGTACCGAATATGGCGTGGGTGTTCGGCTATTTCCGCGCCAGTTGGACGCTCCGGGCCGATCTGGTCGCCGACTTCGTCTGCCGTCTGCTCAGCCACATGAAGCAGAACGGCCATCGCAGCGTGGTACCGGCGCTGCGGCCGGAAGACCGGGACATGGCGCTATTGCCGTGGATCGATCCGGAGAACTTCAATCCCGGTTACCTGATGCGCGGGATGCACTTGCTGCCCAAGCGCGGCGACAAGCCGGAATGGCAGCACAGCCAGGACTATTGGACCGAGAAGGATCAGTTCCCGGCGATCGATCTCGACGATCCGGCGTTTGTTTACGGCAGCTGATCTGCCGCAGAGGTCGCCTGCCGGTTCCGTGTGAGCGTGCCGGCAGGTCTCCGTCTTTAACTTTCGATTAACTCAGTTCGGTGGAACGCAGGGCCTCTTATCACTTCGTAGTTCTCCGATTCACACAGCCGTGAGGCGGCGAAAGCGCAACGAGTTCATGCGGTTCCGTACCGTGTGACATTGCGCCGCCGCCGTACGATGTTGTGCCGCACAATTCCGCGATTAATTTCCATTCATCAAGCGTGTCCACGATCGCGTTGCTGCGATCGGCAGCCGACGGTCGGCTGCGCATGACGAGGCGTCGGTGCCTCGCGGATGACACGAGACGGATTGAAGAGGTTATTTTGATGCGGGGATGGACCAAGCTGGGTTGGACGGCCGTTGCGCTCGCCGTCTTGGCGCCGGCGCTTGCCGGGTGCAAGGAACCGTCCGCCGCCAACGCTTCTGCGGCGGAGAAGCCCGAAGTCAGCATCGTCACCGTGAAGCCGCAGCCGCGCTCGATTGTGCGCGAACTGCCGGGCCGGATTGCGCCGATCCGGGTTGCCGACGTGCGGCCGCGCGTCTCCGGCATCATTCTGCGCCGGACGTTCCAGCAGGGCAGCGAGGTCAACGCCGGCGATCCGTTGTATCAGATCGATCCGCGCCCATTCGAAGTCGAGCTGCAGGCTGCCGAAGCTGCGCTCGCCAAGGCCACCGCCGCCCGCGATCAGGCCGACATGCACGCCAAGCGCGTCTCGATGCTGGCGAGCGAGCAGGCGGCGTCGCGCGCCGCCAACGAAGTCGCGACCACCAATCTGCGCCAGGCGGCGGCCGAAGTCGCTGTGCGCGAAGCCGAAGTCGCACGCGCCAAGCTCAATCTGGAATACGCCACCATCCGCGCGCCGATCAGCGGCCGGATCGGTGCGGCGCTGGTCAGCGAAGGCGCTCTCGTGGTCCAAAACGATGCCACCAGCCTCGCGACCATTCAGCAGCTCGACCACGTCTATGCCGACTTCACCCAGCCGGTGTCCGAGATGGCGCGGCTGCGCCGCGCGTTCGACTCCGGCGAGCTCGATCAGATCGCCGCCGATGCGGTGCGCGCTCACCTCGTGCTCGACGACGGCACGCACTATCCGGTGCACGGCAAGCTGCTGTTCTCCGACGCCAAGGTCGATGCCTACACCGGCCAGGTGACGCTGCGCGCCGAGTTCGACAATCCGAAGCGCGAGCTGCTGCCGGGCATGTATGTCCGGGTGCGGATCGAGCAGGGCATCGACGCCGACGCCCTGGCGGTGCCGGAGCAGGCGGTCCAGCGCAACAGCGGCGGCGGCAGCGAAGTGTTCGTCGTCAAGGACGACAACCGCGTCGCTGTGCAGGCGGTGCGGGTCGGCGCGCAGCAGGACGGCCATTATCTGGTGCTCGATGGCTTGAAGCCGGGCGAGCGGGTGGTGGTCGAAGGCTTCCAGAAATTCGCTGCGGGTGACACCGTGGTGCCGGTGAGCGTCAGTGATCGCCGGTCGGCGGCTGCCGCACCGACCACCACGGGTTCGGCGAACGCGGTGCGATAGGCGCCGCCCGATGCCCGCATTTTTTATCGACAGGCCGGTCTTCGCCTGGGTGATCGCGCTGTTCATCTGCTTGATCGGCGCGATCTCGATTCCGTTTCTCCCGGTCGCGCAATATCCGATCATCGCGCCGCCCTCGATCTCGGTGTCGACGCAATATCCCGGCGCCTCGCCGGAGAACCTGTACAACAGCGTCACCCGGCTGATCGAAGAAGAGCTCAACGGCGCCAACGGCATTCTGAACTTCGAGTCGACCTCCGACTCGCTGGGCCAAGTCGAAATCATCGCCAACTTCGAGCCGGGCACCGACACCGAAATGGCGTCGGTGAACGTGCAGAACCGCATCAAGCGCATCGAGGCGCGTCTGCCGCGCGCGGTGCTGCAGCAGGGCATCCTGGTCGAGGAAGCCTCCAGCGCGGTGCTGCAGATCATCACGCTGACGTCGACCGACGGATCACTCGACGAAGTCGGCCTCGGCGACTTCATGATCCGCAACGTGCTCGGCGAAATCCGGCGTATCCCCGGCGTCGGCCGCGCGACGCTGTATTCGACCGAGCGCGCGCTGCGCATCTGGATCGATCCGGCCAAGCTGATCGGCTACAACCTCACCGCCGACGACGTCACCAAGGCGATCGAGGCGCAGAATGCCCAGGTCGCTTCCGGCAGCATCGGCGCCGAGCCGACCCCGAAGGGCCAGAAGATCTCCGCGCTGGTGCTGGTGAAGGGCCAGTTGTCGTCGGCGGATGAATTCGGCGCCGTGGTGCTGCGCGCCAACTCCGACGGTTCGACGGTGCGGCTGCGCGACGTGGCGCGGATCGAGATCGGCGGCTTCAGCTATCAGTTCAACACCCGCCTCAACGGCAAGCCGACCGCAGGTCTGTCGGTGCTGATGTCGCCGACCGGCAACGCGCTCGCCACTGCCAGCGCGGTCGAGGCCAAGATGAAGGAGCTGTCGCGCTTCTTCCCGGCCAACATCAAATACGAGATCCCCTACAACATCACGCCGGTGGTCGAGGCCTCCATCACCAAGGTGCTGCATACGCTGGTCGAAGCGGTGGTGCTGGTGTTCGTGGTGATGTTCCTGTTCCTGCAGAACATCCGCTACACCATCATCCCGACCATCGTGGTGCCGGTGGCGCTGCTCGGCACCTGCGCGTCGCTGCTGTTGTTCGGCTATTCGATCAACATGCTGTCGATGTTCGGCATGGTGCTGGCAATCGGCATTCTGGTCGACGACGCGATCGTGGTGGTCGAGAACGTCGAACGCATCATGTCCGAGGAAGGGCTGCCGCCCAAGGAGGCGACCCGCAAGGCGATGTCGCAGATCACCTCGGCGATTATCGGCATCACCCTGGTGCTGATCGCGGTGTTCCTGCCGATGGCGTTCTTCCCCGGCTCGGTCGGCATCATCTATCGGCAGTTCTCGGTCACGATGGTGTCGGCGATCGCGTTCTCGGCGCTGATGGCGCTGTCGCTGACGCCGGCGCTGTGCGCCACGCTGCTGAAGCCGGTCAACAAGGGCCACGCCCACGCCGAGCGCGGCGTGTTCGGCTGGTTCAACCGGACGCTCGACAATATCCGCGAGCGTTATTCCAGCATTGTGCGCTGGAATCTCGGACGCACCGGCCGGCTGATGGTGATCTACGCGGTGTTGGTCGCCGTGCTCGGCTGGGGCATGGCGCGGATGCCCGGCGGCTTCTTGCCGATCGACGACCAGGGCTTCGTCACCGTTGACGTGCAGACGCCGTCAGACTCGTCCTACAACCGCACCTACGACGTCGTGAAGCAGGTCGAGGACTATCTGCTCAAGCGCGACGGCGTCCAGAACGTCACCTTCCTCACCGGCTTCAGCTTCCTCGGCCAGGGCATGAACGCCGCGCAGGCGTTTGTCACGCTGAAGGACTGGGGCGAGCGCGACGAGAACTCCTCCGCCGCCGCGATCGTCGACGATGCCAACCGCAAGCTCGGCGGGATTCGCGACGCCCGAATTTCGGCGCTGCAGCCGCCGCCGGTCGACAACCTCGGCAACTCGTCGGGCTTCAGCTTCCGGCTGCAGGATCGCGGCCAAAAGGGCTACGAGGCGCTGGTCAAGGCCAGCGAGCAGCTGATTGCCGCCGCCAACGCCAGCCCAGTGCTGCAGAAGGTCTATGTCGAAGGCCTGCCGCCGGCGCCGGTGCTCAACTTGATGATCGACCGCGAGAAGGCCGGCGCATTCGGCGTCACCTTCGAGGACATCAACACCACGATCTCGACCAATCTCGGCTCGGCCTACATCAACGACTTCCCCAATCGCGGCCGCATGCAGCGCGTGATCGTGCAGGCCGACGCGGAAGGGCGGATGAACGCCGACGACATCCTGTCCTACACGGTGAAGAACAGTCGCGGCCAGCTCGTGCCGTTCTCGTCCTTCGCCACGGTGGAATGGGCCAAGGGCCCGACCCAGATCGTCGGCTTCAACTACTATCCGGCCATCCGCATCAGCGGCGAGGCGCGGCCGGGCTTCACCTCGGGTGACGCGATCGCCGAGATGGAGCGCCTCGCCGATCAGTTGCCGCGCGGCTTCGGCTACGATTGGACCGGCCAGTCGCTGCAGGAAAAGCTGTCGGGCTCGCAGGCCCCGATCATCCTGGCGCTGTCGGCGCTGGTGGTGTTCCTCGTGCTGGCGGCTCTGTACGAAAGCTGGACGATTCCGCTGTCGGTGCTGCTGACGGTGCCACTCGGTATCGCCGGCGCGGTGGTGGCGGCGACGACGCGGTCGCTGCCGAACGACGTGTACTTCACCGTCGGCCTGATCACGATCATCGGTCTCGCTGCCAAGGACGCGATTCTGATCGTCGAGTTCGCCAAGGACCTGCGCAAGGAAGGCAAGACGCTGCGCGAGGCGACCATGGAGGCGTGCCATCTGCGCTTCCGGCCGATCCTGATGACCGGTTTGGCGTTCTGTTCGGGCGTGTTGCCGATGGTGATCGCGAGTGGCGCTGGCGGCAAAAGCCAGCAGGCGCTCGGCACCGGCGTGATGGGCGGCATGATCGCGGTCGTGGTGCTGGCGCTGCTATTTGTTCCGGTGTTCTTCGTCGTCGTGCAGCGGCTATTCGCCCGCGACCGTTCCGACGATCCTGTCGGGGAAACCCTGACGCATCAGGTTCCGATGCACGCGCAACTGCCGCACGATCAAGCTTAAATCGAAATTGCGAGCGTTGTCCGCTCGCGATTCCCGCGGGCGGAAAGCCGGAACCAATCGAATTATCTCCAGTTGTTGGTCGACAGGTGAACAACTCGTCTCGTCGACCGACAACTGGAGGAATTCATGAACGGAGACCAACCGATTAGCTGGCTGATGTTCTTCACGCTCGCTGCAGGCGTGGTGATCGTCGGCCTCGCTTTCATCAACTTCATTCGCTCGCGCTCCAACCGCGCGATCGCGGCCGATACGCTGGAAGGCAGCACCTCCGCCCGCGGCGCGGCGCCCGATGGCGCTCTGCCCGAACTCGCCGGCATCGCGGTGTTCGCGTTCATCGCGATGGGCCTGCTGGCGTTCGGCGCCACCTACAAGGGCGGTGAGCGCGACACCGCGCAGGTTAGCGGCCCGGCTTCCGAGTCGGGGGCCACCGGCACCACCGGCATGGCGCAGCCGAAGGGCGTGCAGAACGACCCGAAGCGCTATCAGCCGCACAACCCGGGCACCGACACCCGCGTCGCCCCGACCGCGTCCGACACCGGCGTCGGCAACTCGCCGGGCTCGACCGGCACGGTGACCAAGTAATTTCCGGCAGCGTGAGCTGGGTTAACAACAAGGCCTCGGTCGAAAGACCGGGGCCTTTGTCTTGCTAGAGCGCTTCATCGATTGATTGAAGCGGATTTGGCCTTTGCCAAGCGTCCGAAGTCCTCATCCTGAGGAGCCCGGCAAAGCCGGGCGTCTCGAAGGATGAGGAGCCACATCGCCTGCGGCGCATGGTTCGAGACGGCGCTTTGCGCCTCCTTGCCCACGAGGTTGCGGGTGTTGCTGAGTCCGTCGGAGCGCCAGACACAAAAACGGGGGCCGCGGCCCCCGAGGTCGTGCTTGATGGATGATGGCGTTGCTTAGTGCGCGGCCTCGTAGGCTGCCTTCTGCTGCTCCATCAG
Source organism: Rhodopseudomonas sp. BR0G17 (assembly GCF_010907025.1). Taxonomy (NCBI): domain Bacteria; kingdom Pseudomonadati; phylum Pseudomonadota; class Alphaproteobacteria; order Hyphomicrobiales; family Nitrobacteraceae; genus Rhodopseudomonas; species Rhodopseudomonas sp. BR0G17. Next base: position 23,254 of record NZ_QUML01000025.1, read on the forward strand.
GGCGATCTTTTCACTGATCTTGGCGCGCTGGGTGGAGAGCGTCGATGCGATCGACGGCAGGCCGGCGGTGACCTTCAGCGCGTCGTCGTATTTGGACAAGTTGCGCTTTTCGCCGTCGATCAGGCCCGGCAGCACGCTGCCGTCGAGGCCGTCAAACAACGAACGCACGCTCATGATGGTGCGGTGAACCACGCTCATGAACGAGCCGGAATCGTCGGCGGTTTCGCCGGCGTTGATCAGCAGGCCGGCCAATTCTTCGGCGTTGCCGTGATGCAGCGCGATCATGTCGCGAAACAGCGGCGTCATGCCCTTGCCTTCGGCGTCTTCCAGCGCTTCCTCGTAGCCGTTGCGGGCGTCGATCTCGCTGGTGTGCAGCGTCTTCAGGTGGTCGATGATATCGGTGTCCACGTCAGCCTCCATGTTCGGTTCAGCGATGGCGAGCGACAAACGCCCGCGCACCTGCCGCGCGATAACCGGGATCAGGAAACTCGGTTCCGGACAGGAACCACGGCACGGAAAGTTGTTAGTTGCGGCGTTCGCCGTCTTGCGGCTCGAGCCCGTAAGGCTTCACCAGGGCCCAGACGTGAGCCGGTATCATGTTCTTCATTTTGTGTTTGTAGTGCCGCCGCAGATGCAGCACGGTCTCGACCGCCTTCATCTCGACCCGGGCGCGCGCGAATTCTATCCCGCGCGGCCCGACCTTCGGCATTAGCCATCCCATGAACGGCCGCAGCCAGTTCGGCATGCCGCGCACGGGCAGGCCGCCGGCGGCGAGCTCAGTGTTCTTGAGGAAGCCCTTCACCGGCGCCACGCGATTGCCGGCGGTGGTCGGTTCGCTCAGTTTGACGTCGTCGCCGAGCAACCTCAGCAGTTCCTCGCCGCGCTCGTTGCGCACCAGGAGCCACTGTTCGCCGCGTCCGCCCATATAGCCCACGGTGATATCGGCGAGCGTATTGGTGTAGTCGACGCATGTGCGGCAGGTGATCGGGAAGAAGTCCGGCGGCAGTTTCGAGATCGGCAGCAGCAGAAACGGCACCCGCTTCACCTTGCCGTCGTCGAACCGCATCTCGACGTGATAGTCGGCACAGAATTCCAGATAGGTAATGGTCTCGGGCTTGTCGGACAGCAGATCGAGGAAGCCGTGAAACGCTTCGGTGGTGGTGTTGTCCGAGCACGGCGTGCCGATCACGTAAAGCTTTTCAAGGCCGAGCTGATCCTGCAGCCGGCGCAGCGCGTAGATCTGGCAGGGCACGCCGATCACCGCGAGCCGCTTATAGCCGGCGGCGATGGCCGGTTCGATCAGCGCCAGTGACGGTGCGTACCCCATCCGCATGCCGCGGCACTGCGCCATGCCTTCCGGCTTGGTCACCAGCACCGGCATCGGCTTCCATTTGTCGGACGGGTCCGGCGCCATCGCGATCACCGCGTCGACCGCGCCGGTCTCCAGCAGCCGCTGCGCGATGGTGGTGGTGATGCCGGTCCACTGTGCGCCCTCGCGCGGCTGCTTCATCGCTGCCTGCAGCATCCGGCGATAGGGGCCGAAGAACGCCTCGTCACTCGAGGCGCTGTCGCGGTTGCGGCCGTGCACCCGCTGTTCCATCGCCGGATAGTCCGGCTTGATGAACTGGCAGGCTTGGCCGCACTGCTTTGGATCGCTCATCCGCGACACGCCGCAATCGGTGCACAGCTCGCGCTCCGCCGGCTGGTTCAGCGGCGGCGTCCACAGTGCAGACGAGGTGTTGCGGTCGTGCATGGGCGCGTCTTGTAGGAACCGGCCAATGGCCTCGCCATTCGCCTTAAGTTGCTTTCCCGATCAATAGAGCCAAAGCCGGGCGACCGATAGATCTGCGTCAAACTCGCGGCCGATCGCCACAAGCCCAATTCGGCGCAACCGCCGGGGATCGAACGGCACGTCGGTGCGGTGCGGGATGAACTCGGCGAACGGAAATTCGATCACCTGCCAGTGCTGCGGCGCCCGAAACGGGTGGCGATAGGATTGCTGCGGCCGCACCAGGTCGGTGGTGCGAAGATGCAGGCCGTAGGCCTCGCCATTGCCGAGCAGCTCGGCGGCGATGCCGTTGAAACCGCCGGCATCGAATGCGCCGCCGTCCGGCGACAGATCCATCGCGATCTGGATGAAGCCGCCATTGTTCGCGGTCGAGACCGCACCGCGCATCCGCGCCGCCATCCGGCCCTCGATCTCGGCAAGCTGCAGCGTGCCTTGCGAGACGCCGCCCATCACGGTGTCGGTGATCACCTGCCAGCGCCGCTGTCCTTCCGCCGGCCACAGCTCGTATTGCATCAGCGGATCACCATCGGGAACGTCACCGCAATTGCCCAGGCGAACAGCACCGCGTTGGCCAGCGCGCCGGGCAGCGGATGATTGGTCGCCTTGTAGGTCCAATTGCTGATCAGCCCGAAGGCCAGGAACAGCAGCAGGATCGCCGGCACGATGATGATCAGGAAGAACAGCTTCTGCAGATTGAGCGCCACCGCGACGGCGAGCGAGGCGAGGAAGCAGAATTTCGCCAGCGCATAGGCGCCGCGCTTGGCGCCTTGGCCATGCGCCATCCATTCGGCGGTGATGAAATACGGGATCGTGCCGCACGCCACCGCCGCGATCAGGTGGATGCGCTGTTCGATCGGCATGAACGAGAACAGATAGGTGTCGAGCGCGATGCCGAAGCCGAGAATGTTGTAGGCGATCGCCGCCACGGCTGCGATCACCAGTGCCGCGATCGCGACCCGCGGGTGGGCTGGATCGGGCAGGGCGCCGAGCGCGACCAGCTCCTGCGCGTGCGGCCGCGTGGGATGCGTCGCTGAACGACGGTTGCGCAGCCGGATCAGCACCAGAATCGCGGCCGTCAGCAGGCCGTACAGCAGGAAGTGCAGCGTCAGGTAGTCGCCGAGCAGGATGATCAGGAAGTCGGTCGGTGCCTTCCACAACAGCAGCGGCGTCAGTACGGCCGGCACGATCGCGGTGACCAGAAGCTGCTTCCAGCTCAGGCTCGCACCCATCGGCACTGCCGCGGCGCGGGGCAGCAGCTTCGACAGCGGCCACGCCAGCGCGATCAGGCCGCCGAACAGCAGCGCCAGCCAGCGCGGCCGCTGATTGATCCAGCCCGAGCCGGTGCGGCCGAACGCATCGTTCATCCAATGCAGCGACTCGCGCATCGAGTCCTGGCTGTACAGCACGCCGATGTGCTCGACCCCTGACGACAGCACGAAGCGGCGTGCGGTGCCGTCGGCGAAGCTGCCATAGGTGCGCCCTTCGGCTGCGTTGCCGCCGGCGACCTGATTGACGATGCGCAGGCCTTCGTCCTTCAGCATTTGCGGCTCGAGCGCGCCGACGATGACCAGCAGATTGTGTGGCAGCGTCGCGGTGGATTTGCGCGTGAACACCGACACCGCGACGGTGGCGACGATCTCCGGATGTTCCACCGCATAGGCCACCACGATATCGGAAGCCATCGAATGGCCGAGCACGGCGGCGCGGCCGTCGCTCTCCGGCAGCTTGCGGGCATAGTCCGTGACCCGGCCGAGTTCGTCGACCAGGACGCCGGTGATCTTGGTCGGCTCATCGACGTCGCCCACCATCGTCACCGGATTGCGTCCGTGGCCGGTGAAGTCGAAGGTGACGGCGATATAGCCGTTGCGCGCCAGCGTCTGGGCGAACGGCTGCATCAATTGCTGCGAGCCGGCGAAGCCGTGGGCGATCACCACCACCGGCGCTTTGGTGGCGGACGGCTGCCGGAACACGGTGACGGGCGTTTGCCCCACCGTGGCCGTCGTGATCAGCAGCCCGTCCTTGCCGCGCTGCAACTGCCACAGCGCCACCACGATCGCCAAGACGGCAGCGAGCGCGACGATGATCCGAAGCGGCGTCAGCCCGCGGCGCATGGCCATCAATCGACGTCCGGGATGTGCTTCTTGCGGATGCGGCGGATCGTCCACCAGATCGATAGGGCCGCGATCGGCACGAACAGTGCGGTGAGCAGGCTTGGATCGATCTTGAGCCGCCCGGATTCGGCGGCGCCCTTCACCATGTAGCCGAACAGCCCGACCACGTAATAGGTGATCGCCGCGGTCGACAGACCTTCGACCGTGGTCTGCAGCCTGAGCTGCAGCCGGGTGCGGGCGTTCATCGATTTCAACAGTTCCTGATTTTGCTGTTCGAGTTCGACGTCGACGCGGGTGCGCAGCAGGTTGGCGGCGCGGGCGAGCTTGACCGACAGGTCCGACTGCCGCGCCTCGGTGGTGGCGCAGGTGCGCATCGCCGGCTTCATTCGGCGAGCGAGGAACGACGACCATGTCGGCAGGCCGCCGACCTTGCGTTCGCCGAGCGTGGCGAGGCGACCGTTCATGATCTCGTCGTACGCGCGGCTGGCGCCGAACCGATACAGGCTGGCGGCGGCGCCGGCTTCGACCTCGGCGGCGAGCTCCGTCAGCTCCTGCAGCAGCTTGTTGTTGTTGGCGAGGTCGCCGACGCGGCGCATTTCGGCGGTGACTTCAGCAAGGCGCCGTTCGCTCGTCGCGATCGACGGCGCGAGCCGCTGCGCTTCGGGCAGGCCGAGCAGCGCCAGCGTCCGGTAGGTTTCGACTTCGAGCACGCGCTGCACCAGGGCGCCGGCACGCTCCGGTGTCATGCCACGATCGAGCACCAGCACGCGCACGAAGCCGGAGGGACCGGGCTGGAAATCGGTGGCGAACACCGCGGCCCCGTCGGAATTCTCCGCGACCGCGAGGCTGGCGCGATCGAACAGGCGCTCGGGCGAAGTGCGCGGCGGATCTTCCGGCATCGCGTGCAGATCGACGGCGACCAGTAGCGGTCCGGGCTGCGGCAGCAGCCGCATCGGCGAAGCCAGCGAGGACGCTTCGGGGTGGAACGGCGTCGCGGCGGGATCGGCCGGAATTTCCCAGGTGTAGGTGGTGAACTCGGAGTGCTGCTCCCAGCGCAGCATCGTGGTGCCGAAGCGGGCACGATGATGTTTCTCGCCGGGCGGCGGTGGCTGCAGTCCGCGCGACTCACAGAAGCTGATCATTGCGGCGCGGTCGGCCGCGGCGCGCGAGCTCGAGGTGTCGAATGCGAAGTGTAGGACGCGCGCCGGCAGGTTGAGCGCAGTGAACGGGCGCGCGTGCACTTCGCCGAGAACGATCGCGCGCAATGGATGCGGCGAAAGTCGAACGTCGCCGTCTCCGATCAGAACGTCAGCCGTCATGTCGCTTTTGACCTTGCTCAATATTGCGCCTAGTTGACTTGAGTACCATTGCATGGCGATAGACAGAAGCTGAAAGGTTCCGCGAAAGGCTGTCGCAGGCGCCGGAATTGTCCGAGATCAACGACCCCCGGCCCCCCGCCGGGCTTCTACGCGACATCGGTGTCATCCGTTTGCAATCTGGCTCGGGCTGGTCATAAGGTTCGGCCGAACTTCGCCGCGGGCCCGTCGCGGTTGTCGAATGGAGCGTGTGGTGAAATTTCCAGTCCGTATTGGTACGCGCAAGAGCGTGATGGCGCTTGCCCAGACTGAAGACATCGCCAAGCAGCTGAGCGCGGCTGCGACTGAGCTCGATCCCCAGATCATCAAGTTCGAGACTGTCGGCGATAGCGATCAGATCAGCAAGCTGCTTCCGCACGGCGGCAAGGGCGGCGCGTTCGTCGCCGAGATCCGCGCCGCGATGCTGCGCGGCGAACTGCATTGCGCGATGCACTCGCTCAAGGACATGCCGGCCAACGAAGAAACGCCCGGTCTGATCGTCGCCGCCACGCTGGCGCGCGATCCGGCCTGCGACTCGCTGGTGCTGCGCAAGGGCCTCACCCTCGAGGAGCTGAGGAAGTCGCGCGGCAAGGGCTACACCATCGGCACTAACGCGGTGCGCCGCGCGGCCTATGCCAAGCGGCTGTTCCCCGAAGTCGAGGTGATCCATTTCCGCGGCGCGGCCGACAGCCGGATGCGGAAGCTCGACAATGGCGAAAAGCAGCGGATGCCGGACGGCAGCGAGGTCGGTCCCGCCGATGCGCTGATCATGGCGCGCGCCGGCATCGAGCGCGTCGGCTTCGTCGATCGCATCGCTCACGACTTCACGCCGGAAGAAATGCTGCCCGCAGCCGGCCAGGGCATCGTCGCGGTAGAATGCCCCGTGCACGAGTGGAAGACCCGGCAGTATCTGGCGCTGATCGACAATCATCAGTCGCGGCTGTGCTGCGACGCCGAGCGCGAAGTGCTGTGGGTGCTCAACGGCCATTGCAACTCGCCGATCGCGGCGCACTCGGTCATCACCGGCGACGAGATGACGCTTCGCGCCTCGGTTCTCGACCTGGAGGGCGGGATGTTCATCGAAGCGGCGCGCACCGGCCCGGCCAATCGGCCGCGCGAGCTCGGCCGCACGGTGGGCCTCGAACTGCTCGACAAGGGCGCTGCCGCGGTGATCGAAAAGACCCGGCCGGAGTAATCGCAATGGCCACAGTGTTTCCGTTCTCCGCCATCGTCGGCCAGGACGAGATGAAGCTGGCGCTGCTGATCGCGGCGGTGGATCAGAAGGTCGGCGGCGTGCTGGCCTTCGGCGACCGCGGCGCCGGCAAGTCCACCGCGGTTCGCGCGCTGGCGGCGCTGCTGCCGAAGATGAAGACCGTGGTCGGCTGTCGCTACAATTGCGATCCCGACCAGCCCGAGCGCTACTGCGAAGAGTGCAAGGAGAAGGTCAAGCACGGCAAGGTCAAGACCGCGCAGGTGCCGGTGCCGGTGGTCGATCTGCCGCTCGGCGCCACCGAAGACCGCGTCGTCGGTGCGCTCGATCTGGAACGTGCGCTGGCCAAGGGCGAGAAGGCGTTCGAGCCGGGCCTGTTGGCGCGGGCGCATCGCGGCTTCCTCTACATCGACGAAGCCAATCTGCTCGAAGACCATCTGGTCGATCTGCTGCTCGACGTCGCCGCCTCCGGTGAGAACGTGGTCGAGCGCGAAGGCCTCAGCATTCGTCACCCGGCCCGCTTCGTTCTGGTCGGCACCGGCAACCCGGAAGAGGGCGAGCTGCGTCCGCAATTGCTCGACCGCTTCGGCATGTCGGTCGAAGTGAAGACCCCGGACACGCTGCCGGAACGTATCGAAGTGGTGCGTCGCCGCGATGCGTTCGAGACCGATCCGGCCGCTTTCGTGGCCGAATGGTCGAAGGAAGAGACCAAGCTGCGCCGCAAGATCTCGCAGGCCAAGGAGCGGCTGCCGGAAGTCACCGTGAGCGACGCGGCGCTGGAACGGGCCGCCAAGCTGTGCATGACGCTCGGCACCGACGGCCTCCGCGGCGAACTGACGTTGATGCGTGCCGCGCGAGCGCTCGCTGCGCTCGAGCACGACAAGACCGTGACCGATGATCACCTGAAGCGGATCGCGCCCTCTGCCTTGCGGCACCGGCTGCGCCGCAATCCGCTCGACGACGCCGGCTCCAGCGTGCGGGTCGACCGCGCGCTTGCCGAAATCTTCGGATGAGCATCGCGCTCGCATGGTCCGATGCGGTGACCGCGGCGCAGTTGTTCGCGGTCGATCCGGTCGGCACCGGCGGTGTGTTGCTGCGCTCGCGCGCCGGTCCGGTGCGCGACCGCTGGCTCGCGATGCTGCGAGCCGCGCTGCCGCCTGAACAACCCTACAAACATCTGCCGCTGCATATCGCCGACGGCCGCCTGCTCGGCGGGCTCGACCTGTCGGCAACGCTGCTCGCCGGCCGCCCGGTCGCTGAGCGCGGCTTGCTGTCGGAAGCCGACGGCGGCGTGCTGGTGGTGGCGATGGCCGAGCGGCTGCAGTCCTCGACCAACGTGTATCTGACCGCCGCGATGGACGCGCACGAGACCGCGGTGGAGCGCGATGGCCTGTCGCTGCGGATGCCGGCGCGGTTCGGCGTGGTGGCGCTCGACGAAGGGCTCGAGGACGAGTTCTCGCCGGCCGGCCTGCGCGACCGGCTCGGCTTCCATCTCGATCTCGATCAGTTCGCCTGGCGCGAGACCGACGATTTCCCGATCTCGCTCGACGATATTCGCGCGGCTCGCGCGCGGCTGACCGATATCAAGGTCGAGAGCGAGCAGATCGAGGCGGTGTGCACTGCCGCGGCTGCGCTCGGCATCATCTCGCTGCGCGCGCCGCTGCTGGCGATCCGCGCCGCCAAGGCGAGCGCTGCGTTGTTCGATCGCACCAAGATCGAACAGGACGACATCACGCTCGCCGCGCGTCTGGTGCTGGCGCCGCGCGCCACCGTGTTTCCGCAGCAGGAGCAGCCGGACCAGGCCGACGAGCCGCCGCCGCCCGAGCCCCCGCCGCCGGAAGACGACAATCAGGACAACAACGATCAAGAACAGCAGACGCCCGACATCGACAAGGCGCTGGACGAGGTGATCCTCGCCGCCGTCAAGGCCGCGATGCCGCCCGGCGTGCTGGAGGCGATGCGCGCCTCGGCCGGACGGGCGCGGGCCCGCTCGGCCGGCAAGGCCGGCGAGCTGCAGAAGTCGAAGAAGCGCGGCCGCCCCGCCGGCAGCATCCGCGGCGAACTGCGCGACGGCTCCAAGCTCAACGTGATCGAGACGCTGCGCGCCGCGGCGCCGTGGCAGCCGCTGCGGCGGCGCCAGGCCGAAGGTCGCAACGGCAGCGCGCCGCGCATCCTGGTCGAGAAGGACGATTTCCGGATCGCGCGCTTCAAGCAGCGTACCGAGACCATCACCATCTTCGTGGTCGACGCCTCCGGCTCGGCGGCGCTGCACCGGCTGGCCGAAGCCAAAGGCGCGGTCGAACTGTTACTTGCCGATTGCTACGTGCGCCGCGACCAGGTGGCGATGATCTCGTTCCGCGGTACCATCGCCGAGATCCTGCTGCCGCCGACGCGGTCGCTGGCGCGCGCCAAGCGCAGCCTCGCCGGGCTGCCGGGCGGCGGCGGCACGCCGCTGTCGGCCGGGCTCGACTGCGCCTTCATGCTGGCGGATTCGATCAAGCGCAAAGGCCAGACGCCGACGGTGATCGTGCTCACCGACGGCCGCGCCAACATCGCGCGCGACGGCGCGCCCGGACGGCCGCAGGCTGAAGAGGACGCTAAGGCGTCGGCCAGGCAGTTCCGCGTCGCCGGAATTAGCTCGGTGGTGATCGATATGTCGCCGCGCCCGGGACCGCAGGCGGAATCCTTCGCCAAGGAAATGGACGCGCGCTACCTGCCGCTGCCGCATGCCGACGCCACCGTGCTGGCGCAGGCCGTCACGGCCGCGACGCGGCAGGACTGATCGCGGTCCTGCCGGCGCTTAGCTCGCTGAGAATTCTGGATCTCAAGCGTCGAGCACGAAGGCGTCGTCGTCTCCGGCGACGCGCTGCGTGATTGGGGGAGGCGGCGGCGCCTCGATGGTGGCGAGCCGTTCGACCCGCGCGCCGACCGTCGAGTTCCGCTGCGGCGGCCGCGCGATCCGCCACTCCAGCTCAGTGCGGTTCTGTAATTCGGTGAACTTCACCGCAAAACCATCGGGCCGATGCCGCACCACCCGGCCGACGCAGCTGCCGACCGCCAGCGGAGTTCCGATCTCGGGCTGCACATCGGCCGACACCGCAACGCCGGAGATCGACATGTCGATCACGAAGCAGGTGTGCGACGAGCCGTCGGCGAGCGTCAGGCTGGAATGCGGGCACACCGGAACCACCCGCGCCTGCTCGCGCGCGTCCTTAATCGCCGGGTCGAGCATCTTCTTCTCGAGCCAGCTCAGCTGATTCGACAGCCGCTCGCGCATCGCGCGGGTCACCGCCAGTTCGAGCAGGAAGCCGCCGGGCAGGGTGTCGCTGATATGCCCGTCCAACTTGCCGAACTCGCTGAAGTACGACGAGATGTGGTCGCCGACCCGGCCGATCACCGGAACGTCGACGATCATGCGGAACGGCGAGACGCGGCTGGTGCGGCAGGCGAATTGTCGCAGCTTGCCGTTCTGATCGTACCAGTTCGCCAGCGAGTAGTTGCCGCCAACGGTGACGTTGACGGCGCGCTGCTTGAGAAATCGCTGGACTGACACGGCGGTTCGGCCCCCGGGAAAATACCTGTCGATTAGTAACGCACTCACCCTCCCGGAGATCTTCAGGATTGCTCAGTACACGCCAATGATTCCAACCTTGGTTATCGAAATCTTGTGGCTGCGGATAAGCTTGTCCGGGAACCTGGAACCCAAGCGGTTCAAGGCTTTCTCACCGCCCGCGAGCTAACAACGAGGTTCCAACCAATGCCGACTACCCAGCACAACGAGTTCAAAAACGCGAACTAAGCGTCCGCACAACCTGATGGCCGAACTGCTTTGAAAGGTTGTGATGTTTATCTGCTGCAATCGAAAAAAGAAAAGAGCCGGTGCACACGGCACCGGCTCTTTGGTCGGATAAGATCAGATGGCGAGAGGCGAGGGTTGCCTCAGGCCTTGTAGTCGCGGACGCGCTTGATCATCTGCTCGACGTGAGCGATCGACGCATCCGGCGTGATGCCGTGGCCAAGATTGAAGATGTGACGGCCCGACGCGAAATTCTTCAACACGTCGTCAACTGCTTCATCGAGCGCCGAGCCGCCGGCGATCAGCAGCAGCGGATCGAGATTGCCCTGCACCGCGACCTTGGTCTGCACCTTCTCGCGCACGAAGGCGGGCTCAGCGGTCCAGTCGATGCTGACGGCGTCGACGCCGGTGCGCTCGACGAACGCCGGAAGCAGCGCGCCGGCGCCGCGCGGGAAGCCGATGATCTTGGTGCCCGGCTTGACCTTGCGGATGCCCTCGACGATCCGGCGGGTCGGCTCGATGCACCACTTCTCGAATTCGCGCGGCGGCAGGATGCCGGCCCAGGTGTCGAAGATCTGCAGCACGTCGGCGCCGGCATCGAGCTGCTTGAGCAGATACTGGATCGAGCTCTCGACCAGCACGTCGATGATCTTGGCGAACGCGCCGGGGTGCTCATACGCCATCAGCCGCGCCGGATGCTGATCCGAGGTGCCCTGGCCGGCCACCATGTAGGTCGCGACCGTGAACGGCGAGCCGCAGAAGCCGATCAGCGTGGTCTCCGGCTTCAGTTCGCGGCGAACGATGCGCAGCGCTTCGAACACCGGCTCGAGCTTGGACAGATCGATCGCGTTGTTCAGCGTACCGACCAGATCGGGCGAATTCAGCGGGTCGAGCCGCGGGCCTTCGCCGACTTCGAACCGCACCGAGCGGCCGAGCGCGTAGGGCACCACCAGAATGTCGGAGAAGATGATCGCCGCGTCGAAGCCGAATCGCCGGATCGGCTGTAGCGTCACCTCAGCGGCGAGCTCCGCGTTAAAGCACAGATCGAGGAAACTACCGGCTTGCGCCCGCGTTGCGCGGTATTCCGGCAGGTAACGTCCGGCCTGCCGCATCATCCACATCGGAGGAGAGGCCTGCCGGTTGCCGGAAAGCACTTCCATGAACGGTTTGGTCACCAGATTCTGTGTCAAGAGAGCTACCCACTGTTGTACGACAAGTCTTCTTGACGGTCTGATACACTGCGCGCACCGTCTTGACCACGCCGACCTGCGGCGGAGATGCCGCGAATAGGAATTTCGAGATGAATGCAACCGCACCCACCCCCGCATCGTCCGAGACGCTCAGCGGAAATCCGGCGCTACCGCCGCCGGTCCCGGGCGAACGTCACGACATCGACAGTTTCGGCGGTCGGCTGACCTATTGGTCCGCAGCGCCGGCAGAGCCGACGTCGCAGCCGCCTCTGCTGCTGATCCACAGTGTCAATGCCGCAGGCTCGGCCTACGAGGTTCGGCCGATCTTCGAGCACTACGCACGGAGCCGACCGGTTTATGCGATCGAATTGCCGGGCTTTGGTCATTCGTCGCGCGCAAAGCGTCAATACACCATTCGGATGATGACGGATGCGGTGCATTCCGTAGTCGGCGAGATTCAGAAGGTGCATGGCGACAAGCCGATCGACGCGCTGGCGCTGTCGCTCGGCAGCGAATTCCTCGCCCGTGCTGCGAGCGAAACGCCGCAGGCGTTCCGCAGCCTGGCGCTCGTGGCGCCGACCGGATTCGACAAGAAGAACCAGCGCTGGACCCAGGGATCGCGGGCGATTCCGTGGCTGCATTCGTTCTTCGAAAATCCGGTGTGGAGCGAAAGCATCTTCAAGCTGCTGACAATGAAGCCGGTGATCGGCTGGTTCTTGAAGAAGGCGTTCGGTTCGCCCAGCATCGATCAGGGCATGCTCGACTACGACTATCTGACGACGCATCAGCCGGGCGCCCAGCACGCGCCGTATTACTTCGTGGCCGGTTATCTGTTCAGCCAGGACATCCTGCGGATCTATCAGGATCTGCCTATGCCGGTGTGGTTCAGCCACGGCGTGCGCGGCGACTTCGTCGACTACACCCTGAAGACCACGGTGGAGGGCCGGCCGAACTGGACCGTCACGGTGTTTCAGACCGGGGCGATGCCGCATTTCGAGGTCCCGGGCGAATTCATGCGGGCCTATGACGAGTTTCTTGGCCGAGTGAGCAAGACCGGGACCTGAGGCTGCTGCGATGTCCGACCTGGTCTGGAGTCGCGACGGCCTGGATTGGCCTCATCGCGAGGCCAGCCGCTTCATCGAAGCCGGCGGCTTCCGCTGGCATGTGCAACGTATGGGATCGCCGGCCGCTCCGGCGATCCTGCTGATTCACGGCACCGGCGCCGCCTCGCATTCCTGGCGCGGCCTGGCGCCGCTGCTGGCGCGCCATTACCACGTGGTCGCACCCGATTTGCCGGGGCACGGCTTCACCCAGTCGCCGCGCGGTCATCGGATGTCGCTGCCCGGCATGGCGGCCGATCTCGCCGCTCTGCTCCGCACACTTCAAGTCTCGCCCGAACTGCTCGTCGGCCATTCAGCGGGCGCGGCGATCGGCGCGCGGATGTGCCTCGACGGCGCGGTCGATCCGAAAATCCTGTTTAGCCTCAACGGGGCGTTCCTGCCTTATGGCGGCCCAGCGGCGAGCTTCTTCTCGCCGCTCGCCAAGATGCTGGTGATGAATCCGTTCGTCCCGAGCCTGTTCGCCTGGCAGGCCGGGCACCGCGGCGCGGTCGAACGTCTGATCGGGAACACCGGCTCCACCATCGATCCGGCCGGCATCAAGCTCTACGGCAAGCTGGTCTCCAGCCCGCATCATGTCGCCGCGGCGCTGCGGATGATGGCGAACTGGGATCTCGAACCGCTGTTGAAAGCTTTGCCCAATCTGAAGCCCCTGCTGGTGCTGGTGGCGGCCGAAGGGGACCGTGCGATTCCGCCGTCGGTAGCGGTTAAGGTCCGGGAATTATTGCCGAAAGCTGTGATCGAGCGAATTCCGGCGCTGGGCCATCTGGCCCATGAAGAGCGTCCGGCGCTGATCGCCGCCCTGATCGAACGCTACGCCGAAAAACTGGAGAATATCGAATAGATCAAAGACGGCTTGTCAGGATCTGCTTACAGATTGCCGCTAGCCCTCTGTCAATTTTTTGTTACAGTGGTACCCATGCTCGATCCTGGCCCCAATCCTGCTCCCCGTCTTCCTCGCGATCGTGCCCCGCATGCGGTGGTGATCGGCTCCGGCTTCGGCGGCTTGGCCGCAGCGGTGCGCCTTGGCGCCAAGGGGTATCGAGTAACCGTTCTCGAAAAGCTCGATAAGGCCGGCGGCCGCGCCTACGTCCACAAGCAGGACGGCTTCTCGTTCGACGCCGGGCCGACCATCGTCACCGCGCCGTATCTGTTCGAAGAGCTATGGAAGCTGTGCGGCAAGCGGATGTCGGACGACATCACTTTGAAGCCGATGTCGCCGTTCTATCGCATCCGCTTCGACGACGGCACGCACTTCGATTACTCCGACGACCGCGACGCGGTGCTCGATCAGATCGCGAAGTTCTGCCCGGACGACGTTCCGGCCTACGACCGCTTCATGGCGGCCTCGCACGAGATCTTCAAAGTCGGCTTCGAGCAGCTCGGCGATCAGCCGTTCAGCCACTTCACCGACATGCTGAAGATCGCGCCGGCGATGATCAAGCTGGAGAGCTATCGCAGCGTTTACGGCCTGGTTGCCAAGCACTTCAAGGATCCGAAGCTGCGGCAGGTGTTCAGCTTCCATCCGCTGCTGATCGGCGGCAACCCGTTCATGTCGAGCTCAGTGTATTGCCTGATCACCTATCTCGAAAAGCAGTGGGGCGTGCATTCGGCGATGGGCGGCACCGGCGCGCTCGTCACCGGTCTGGTCAAGCTGATCGAAGGCCAGGGCAACGAGATTCGCTACAATCAGGATGTCCGCCAGATCGTCGTGCAGAACGGCACCGCCTGCGGCGTCAAGCTCGCCGACGGCGAAGTGATCAAGGCCGATATCGTGGTATCGAACGCCGACTCGGCTTCGACCTATCGCTATCTGCTGCCGCCGGAGACGCGCCGGCGCTGGACCGACGCCAAGATCGAGAAGTCGCGCTACTCGATGAGCCTGTTCGTCTGGTACTTCGGCACGAAGCGCCGCTACGAAGACGTCAAGCATCACACCATTCTGCTCGGGCCGCGCTACAAGGAGCTGATCAGCGACATCTTCAGCCGCAAGGTGGTCGCCGACGATTTCAGCCTGTATCTGCATCGCCCGACTGCGACCGATCCGTCGCTCGCGCCGCCCGGCTGCGATACGTTCTACGTGCTGTCGCCGGTGCCGAACCTGCTCGGCGATACCGATTGGCACACCAAGGCGGAGACCTATCGCGCCTCGATCGCCAAGATGCTCGGCGCAACCGTTCTGCCCGATCTGGAAAACCAGATCGCAACTTCCAAGATCACGACGCCGCTCGATTTCCAGGACCGCCTGTCGTCGTTCCGCGGCGCCGCGTTCGGTCTGGAGCCTGTGCTGTGGCAGAGCGCCTGGTTCAGGCCGCACAATCAGAGCGAAGACGTCAAACGGCTTTATCTCGTCGGCGCCGGAACGCATCCCGGCGCTGGCCTGCCCGGGGTTCTGTCCTCGGCGCGGGTGGTCGATGCGCTGGTCCCCGAGGCCGACAGTCTGGTGACATCATGAGTCTGCAATCCGATATGTTGGCCCAATCCGACATGCTGGCCTGCCGCGAGATGATCAAGGAAGGCTCGCACACCTTCCACGCGGCCTCCAAGGTGCTACCGCGGCGGATCAGCGATCCGGCGATCGCGCTGTACGCGTTCTGCCGCGTCGCCGACGATGCCGTCGACCTCGGCCTCGATCGCGCTGCTGCTGTCGAAGTGCTCAAGGACCGGCTCGACCGCGCCTGCCGCGGCGTGCCGCGCGCCTATCCGTCCGACCGCGCCTTCGCTGATGTGGTGGCGCGGTTTTCGATTCCGCCGGCGATTCCCGAGGCACTGATCGAGGGCCTGGAGTGGGACGCGCAGGGCCGCCGGTTCGACACGCTGTCGGACCTGTATTCGTATTGCGCCCGCGTCGCCGGCACCGTCGGCGTGATGATGACGCTGGTGATGGGCCAGCGCAAACCCGACATCGTGGCGCGTGCCTGCGATCTCGGCTGCGCGATGCAGCTCACCAACATCGCCCGTGATATCGGCGAGGATGCGCGCAACGGCCGCATCTACATGCCGCTGTCGTGGATGCGCGAGGCCGGCCTCGATCCGGAGACTTGGCTCGCCAATCCGAAGTTCACGCCGGAGATCGCCAGCATCGTCAAGCGGCTGATCGACACCGCGGACGCGCTGTACGATCGCGCTACGCTCGGCATTGCCAACCTGCCGCGCTCCTGCCGTCCCGGCATCTTCGCGGCGCGCGCGCTGTATGCCGAGATCGGCCGTGAGGTCGAACGTTCCGGCCTCGACTCGGTGTCGAGCCGCGCGGTGGTTTCGACCGGCCGCAAGCTCGCGGTCCTGGCCCGCCTGCTGGCGTTCCAGGAAACCGAATGGGCCCCGGCGAAGTATCTGCCGGCCAAGTTCGGCGACATGGAAGAGACCAAGTTTCTGGTCGACGCGGTGATCGCGCATCCGGTGCGCGAACTGCCGGCGCGCCAGAAGGTCAAGCCGCTCGAGCAGAAGGTGGCCTGGCTGGTCGACCTGTTCACCCGCCTCGAACGCCGCGATCAGATGCTGCAGCGCAGCCGGGTGTAGTTAGCTCAATCGCCGGCACCACCCCATCATGCCCGGGCTTGTCCCGGGCATTTCCATGAATGGCGATTGCGCTGATGTTTGTGGCGCATGGATTGAGACGGCGCTGCGCGCCTCTTCACCGTGAGGCTCGCTGTGTTGAAAGCCTTGCAACGCGCTGGGACCCCCTCTGCTGCGTAGCGTGACCTCATCCTAAGAGCCCGACTGGACTGCGGGCAATGAGATCAGGCACCTTCGCTTCAACCGTCATGCCCGGCCTTGTGCCGGGCATCCATGTCTTGCAGCGAAAGCCGCAAGAAAGGCGTGGATGGCCGGGACAAGCCCGGCCATGACGGCACGCGAGATGCTTCGCCGTAAGCCAGAAATGAGTCCGCTCAAACGCTACTGATTTGCAAAAACTCTCGAAGCCGCCACACTGGCGTGATACCGATGCTGACCTTGCGCAACGGATCACGGCCATGACCATCGACACCGACCTCGACCGCACTCCCGCTGCTTCCACCGACAATCCCGTCGAGGCCCGCCGCGCCCAGGCGCGCGCCTGGTTCGAGGGGCTGCGCGACCGGATCTGCGCCGAGATCGAGACGCTGGAGCGCGAAGCGCCGGCCGAGCTGTTTCCCGGCGAGCCGGCGACGTTCACTTACAAACCCTGGCAGCGGAAGACCGGCTCCGGCGGCGGCGTCGGCGGCTTTCTGTCGAACGGGCGGCTGTTCGAGAAGATCGGCATCCACACCTCGTCGGCGAACGGCAAGCTCTCGCCGGAAATGGCCAAGAACGTGCCTGGCGACGGCAGCCTCGACTATGTCTCCACCAGCATCAGCCTGATCATGCATCCGCGCAGCCCGCGGGTGCCGACCGTGCACATGAACACGCGATTCCTGTCGACCTCGCAGGGCTGGTTCGGCGGCGGTGCCGATCTCACGCCGATGCTGCCGGAGCAGCGTAGCCAGGAGGCTGAAGACGCCGTGACGTTCCACACCGCGATGAAGCGTGCCTGCGACGCCCACGATCCGGCCTACTACGAAAAGTTCAAGCCCTGGGCCGACACCTACTTCTTCCTGCCGCATCGCGGCGTGGCGCGCGGCGTCGGCGGAATCTTTTTCGATTATCTCAACAGCGGCGATTTCGATCGCGACTTTGCCTTCACCCGCGATGTCGGCTCGGCGTTGCTCGACGTTTATCCTCGCATCGTGCGCAAGCGCATGGTCGAGCCGTGGACCGACGAGGAGCGGGCGCAGCAGCTCGCCTGCCGCGGGCTCTATGTCGAATTCAACCTGCTGTACGATCGCGGCACGATGTTCGGTCTGCAGACCGGCGGCAACACCGAGACCATCATGAGCTCGATGCCGCCGCTGGTGAGCTGGAGCTGACGCCGGCGGCCGGCGTTGTCGTGGTCTTTCGTCTCTGTCTCAGTGATACAGAAACAGCGCGCAGGGCGGGGTGTCGACCAGCGCGTCCGTGGTCGAGCCGAACAGCGCTTCGCGGAAGCCGCGATTGCCGTAGGCGCCCATCACCACCGTGCCGATGTTGCGCTCGGCGACAGCGGCGCGGATCAGGTCGGCAGGATCGTCGCTCGACAAGGTCGGGATAGCTTCGGCCGCATGTCCATGAATCCGCAGAAACTCCGCTGCCGCATTGACCTTGCGTGCGGCCGCTGCCTCGTCGCGGTCGATCGCCAGCACGCAGATCTGTTTGCCGTCGCCGAGGCCCAACAGCGCGAACACCTGCAGCGCGCGCATCGCCGGTAGACTGCCGTCATAGGCGATCAGCACCGCATCCCCCGCCGGCAGTTCATCGGGACAGACGATCAACGGCCGTGGCGTGCGCACCACCAGCTTGGCGATCATCGCCGATAGCGGCTCCTGGCTGCCGCCGAATCCGGTGTCGTGGCCCGAGACCGCAAGATCGCGCGTTTCCGTCGCCAGCCGAAAGCCGTCGGCCGGATTGCCTTCGAACGACACCGCTTCGCAGGTGAGCGACCGGCTGCGGCAGTCGTCGGCAAATTCCGCCTGCAGGCGGTCACGCGTGGTGTCGGCCTGCCGCTTCAGCTCGGTCTGGAGCTGGGTCTGGTAGGCCGACATCCCAATGCCGCCGAGCATCGGCGCTTCGATCTCGCCGAGATCCACGCCGGCAAGTCCTGCTAGGTCAGTGCCTGTCTGCTGCACCAGCCGGAACGCGTAGGCGCGGGCCGCGAGCGACGACGGCGTATCGCCGAGCAGGACCAGGGTTCGCTTGAGCATCGACATGTTGGGTCTCCCATTCCGGCATGCTGAAGAGGGCAGGGGCTTCGATGCGACGATCACGGTTCGTCAAGCGCCTGCAGGCCGAGCGAGGTCGGGACGACACCATTGGCGAGATCGCCGCCCCCTTCGATGTGTCGCGATGACGCACGAGCAGTCCGCGTCCCTGGCCACCTGCCGATGCAGGCCGGCACCTGAATTTCCGCCGCCGGTCCGCGCCGTCTCGATGGAGGAAGCCAGTGCGGGAATCCCGGGGGTGAGCTATTCTGCTACCTCTTGGCCATCAGCCATCGACGGAGCCTGCCGTGGACGAGTATTACGGACTGATCGAACTGATCCTGGTCGTGCTCTGCCTGACTGTCGGCTGGCTGGTCCTCGAACGTCAAGGCAAACGTCTCGACCGCGCCCGCGCCGACCGCGACAAGGGCAGCCCGCCATGAACAGCGATAGCGCCTTCAACTACTTCGAAATCCTGATGCTCGGAATGTTCGCCGCCGGCTGGGCCGTGCTCGAATGGCAGGGACGGCGGCTGGATCGCAAGCGTGAGGCGGAGAAGGGGAAGCAGGAGGAGAGGCGATAAGGTTGCGAGTGCGACGATTTTCGTCTCTCATCGCGAGCAGGCCGAAAGGTCGCCGCCATCGAAGGATGAGGCAGCGGCAATGTCCGAGGGCGCTTTTCTCTACATCGTTCAGTGCGCTGACAGCAGCCTCTACATCGGCATGACGCGCGGTTCGCTCGACATGCGGATCGCTCAACATAACGACGGCACCTTCGAGGGTTACACCTCGACCCGGCGTCCCGTGGTACTCGTCTATTCGGAGTGGTTCGAACGCATCACCGATGCAATTGCCTGCGAACGCAAGCTGAAGAAATGGTCGCGTGCCAAGAAGGAGGCGCTGATCCGGGGTGATATGGATGCCTTGCGCACTCTCTCGAAGCGAAGAACGCCCTTCGGCGCATGAACATCGCCGACAACAGATTATGCCCTCATCCTGACGAGGTCGCGAAGCGACCGTCTCGAAGGATGCGATATGGAGCTCATCGCTTCATTGGAGTGGATTTGGCGTTTCAAGGGCAGTGAGTCCTCATCCTGAGGAGCCCGGCGAAGCCGGGCGTCTCGAAGGATGAGGAGACGTAAGGGGCTGCGGCGGATGGTTCGAGACGGCGCTCCGCGCCTCCTCACCATGAGGTCTGCCTGGGGTAAGTCTCCATAGGCGCGCTGTTGATTCCAACAGAAACAGAGCGCTCCAGGAAACGGATGTGAGTATGAGCATCCAGCTCGCAGCGCTTACTACCGCCGCCGCGGCATCCTGAACGGCAGCATGGCTTGCACCACCGGCATGCGGAAGCGGTCGAGGGAGAGGCTTTCGTGCACCAGCGTCACCTTTTCGCCGAGCAGCGTCGTTTCCACCATCGAACGCGCGTAGAACGGGGTATCTTCGAGCGTGCGGACCAGCTTGGCGCCGGCTTCGCTGCGCGCGCTGCGGTCGACCTTCCAGCCTGAGCGCGGCAGCGGCAGCAGTTGTGGCGGGGTGAATTCCTGCTTGTTGCCCTCGGCGTCAAACGTGACGGCGAGATCGACCCGGCTGCCGTCGCGGCGCTCGGCTTCGTACAGGATCACGGTCTTGTCGCGCATCGCACCGCGCGCCCATTCCCAATGCCGGAAACCGGTCTCGATCGGCTCGTCGCCGGCGTTGCTGTCGAGATAGCCTTCGCCGCGCCAGGACAGATTGGGCCGCCGCAAGTCGACTTCGACCCGCGCGCGCGGCGCGATCGGCCACCAGCGGTGATTGCCTTGCGGATTGAGGACGAAGAAATCCTTGGTGAGCGCGGCCGGCGTCACCCGGACGCGGCCTTCGATCCGGCCCGGCACCGGCGCGCCCGTCTCGCGAATGTTGATGGTGAGCGTCTTGCCGTCCCAGCCGAGGTCGCTCGGCCCGATCAGGAAGGAATTGACGTTGCGCGCCACGCGGCCGCGGCCGCGCTCGGTCATGGTCCAGCGCTTGCCGGCCTCGTGATACAGCGCGACATTGATGGCGCAGTGATCGAGCGGATCGGCCGGCCCACGGCGCCGCGCAAACGCGTAGTACGGCGAGAACACACTGCCGATGAACGCAATGATGGTCAGGCCTTCGCGGCCGTCGTCGCTGATCGCGTCGATGTACCACCAGGCGTAGCCGTTGCGCGGAACGTCGACATTGAATCCGGCGCGGCGTTCGTCGGTCTCGTTAGGCCAGGCAATCATAATCTCACGTCGTCTTGGAAGAAGCCGGGCGAAGCGCAGGCCGCGGCCCGGCGGGGTTGGAGTCGAGGTCGGCGAACAATGTCGCCGCCGCAGCGCGGCCGGAGAGGGCGGCCATCGGCACGCCGGGACCCGGGTGAGTGCTGCCGCCCGCCAGATACAGGCCGGGGATCCTTGTACGCGCTCCGGGACGTTCGAACGAGGCACTCCAGCCGTGCGAGGCGCGACCATACAGCGCGCCGCCGGTCGCGGGGAATAGCCGATTGAAGTCGGCCGGCGTGGTCACCCGGGTCTTGCCTGGATCGATGTCGACCCGCAGGCCGCAGCGCTGCAGCACGCCGAACGCGCGCTCGGCGGCGCGCGCGACCTCGCCCTGATCGAAGCTCTCGCGATCGCCGACCGGCGGCGCGTTGATCAGCACCAGCAATTCCTCTTCGCCGCTCGCGCCGAGCCGGGCCTCGTCGTCCACGCGATCCTGTGCGCAGACATACACGGTCGGTTCGCTGGGCACTTCGCCGCCGCCAAAGATTTCGGCGAACTCCCGTGGATAATCGCGCGAGAAGAACACCGAGTGCCGGCACAGCGGAAAGCCGCGGGTCTTCGCCACCATGCTCCAGGTGACCGCGGACAGCGACCGCAGCCGCGGCGCCAGCGGGTTTGCTGCAGTTCGTACCGCCTCGCCGAATAGTCCCGCCGGCAGCGCGCCGACATCGGCATTGACGATCACCGAATGCGCTTCGATGCGCTCGCCGCTGTCGAGGATCACGCCCGAGGCGCGGCCGCCCGAGACCATCACCTCGCGCACGCTTTGCTGATAACGAATCGTGGCGCCGAACCGCGTGGCACAATCGGCCAGCGCCTGCGCCAGCGCGTGCATCCCGCCTTCGATGATCCACACGCCTTCATGTTCGACATGAGCCACCAGCATCAGCGTGGCGGGCGCATCGAACGGCGACGATCCGCAATAGGTCGCATAGCGGCCGAACAGTTGCCGCATCCGCGGATCGTGGAAGTAATCGCCGAGCGCCTTCCACATCGTGGTGAAGGGGCGGATTTTGCGCAGCTCGATCAGGCCGCCGATGCCGCCGGCGGTCGCGAGCTTCGGCAGGCTCGGCGCGGTGGCACGCAGGAACGGCTTTTCCAGGATCTCGTAGATGCGCCGGCTGTCGGCGCAGAACTGCCGATAACGCTTCGCTTCCGCAGCACCGGCGAAGGCACCGATTGCATCGGCCGAGCGGGCCTCGTCGGCGAACAGATCAAGATGCTGGGTGTCATCCCAGGCGTGGCGGGCCAGGACCGACAAAGGTCGTAGTCGGACATGGTCGGAGAAATTCAGGCCGATGCCGGCGAACAGCTCCTCGAACACCCAGCGCATCGTGAACACGGTCGGGCCGCTGTCGATCCGTGCCGGACCGATCGCGACTTCGCGCATTTTACCGCCGGCGGCGGCGGCACGTTCGAGCACCGTCACGTCGAAGCCGCGTGCAGCCAGGGTCAGCGCGGACGTCAGTCCCGCGATGCCGGCACCGATCACTACGACGCGATTCCTCGCGGTCTGGTCCCGCATGCGCTTTCTCACTCCGGCTCAGCTGTCTTTGAGCCATATCATTGACAGGTGTCCATAATAACTTACAGTTTCGCATGACAAGTTAAATTGACACTTGTGCCTTCAGCGCGGGAGTGTGGCCATGGACGTGACCAATCGGATCGAGCGTGCTCTGACTGATGCGCTCAATCAGGCCGACATGGCCGGATGTCCGCCGCGGCTGGCGGCAGCAATGCGCAGCGCGGTGTTCCCGCGCGGGGCGCGCGTTCGTCCGCGGCTCTGCCACAGCGTGGCCCTTGCCTGCGGCGAAGACAATCCGGGAATTACCGAAGCTGCCGGTGCCGCGCTTGAGCTGATGCACTGCGCTTCGCTGATCCATGACGATCTTCCGTGCTTCGATGGCGCCGACCTGCGCCGCGGTCGCCCGTCGGTGCACAAGGCGTTCGGCGAACCGCTCGCGGTGCTCGCCGGTGACGCGATGATCGTGCTGGCGTTCCAGACCATCGCCCGGGTCGAAGGTCCGGCGGACCGGCTGTTGAAGCTGACCCAGATCATTGGCGGTGCGGTCGGTGTGCCGTTCGGCATCGTCGCCGGCCAGGCCTGGGAATGCGAGACCGAGATCAATCTCGCCCATTATCACCGCTCCAAGACCGGCGCGCTGTTCGTCGCCGCCACCGCGATGGGCGCGGCGTCTGCCGGTGCCGATCCGGAGCCGTGGCGGATGGTCGGCGAGAAGATCGGTGAGGCCTATCAGGTTGCCGACGACCTCCGCGACGCCGCTGCCGACGTCGAAGAGATTGGCAAGCCGGTCGGGCAGGATATCGCCCATGATCGCCCGAGCGCGGTGCGCGAGATGGGCATCGACGGCGCGATCTACCACCTGAAGTCGCTGGTGCGCGGCGCCGTCGAGGCAATGCCGGACTGCACCAATGGCAACGAGCTGCGGTCGCTGATCATGTCGGAAGCGACCCGCCTGGTGCCGGCGAAGCTGGCCGCCACTGCGGCCTGACGCGACCGCCGGCTTGGCCTTCGCGGCCGGCCGGTGGTAGCAGAACCAAATGGTCTCCTTAAGCCTGCGTGACCGGCTGCTCGGCTGGCGCGATTCGATCCTGTCGAATCCGCGCTTTCAGCGCTTTGCCGCGGTATTTCCGTTGATGCGTCCGGTCGCGCGCCGGCGCGCCGTGGCGATGTTCGATCTGCTCGCCGGCTTCGTCTATTCGCAGATCCTGCTCGCCTGCGTGCAGCTCCGGCTGTTCGAGATCGTCGCCGAGCGTCCCGCCACCGCTGAAGACCTCGCCGCGCGGCTGTCGTTGCCGGTCGAGTCGATGCGGATGCTGCTCGACGGCGCAGTCGCCCTCCAGTTGCTGCAGATGCGCAGCGGCGCGCGCTACGGCCTCGGCCAGCTCGGCGCCGAGTTGCGCGGCAATCCGGGGGTGCTGGCGCTCGTGGCGCATCATGCCATGCTTTATCGGGATCTTGCTGATCCTGTGGGGCTGTTGCGCGCGCCGCGCGGGGCGGGCGAGTTGGCGGCTTATTGGGCGTATGTGCGGGGCGAGCGGCCGGGCGAGCTGCCGGCCGATGCGATCGCCTCCTATACGGCGCTGATGGCGGCGTCGCAGCCGATGATCGCCCGCGAGGTGCTGCACGTCTATTCGTTCCGCGATCACCGCTGCCTGCTCGACGTCGGCGGCGGCGACGGCTCGTTCCTGTCGGCGGTGGCCGCGCAGGCGCCGGATCTCCGCTGCATGCTGTTCGATCTGCCGGCGGTCGCCGCGAAGGCCGCCGCCCGGTTCGAGGCGAACGGGCTGAAGGACAGGGCGACCGCGGTCGGCGGCAGCTTCACCACCGACCCGCTGCCCGAAGGCGCCGACATCATTTCGCTGGTCCGGGTGATCCACGACCATGACGACGAGGTCGTCGAAGCGCTGCTGCGCGCCATCCACAAGGCCTTGCCGGATAAAGGAAAACTGCTGATCGCCGAGCCGATCGCCGGGATTCCGGGCACCGCCGCGATCTCCGACGCCTATTTCGCCTTCTATCTTTACGCCATGGGCTCCGGGAAAGCCCGGAGCTTCCCTCGACTGCAGGCCATGTTGGAGAATGCGGGCTTCTCCCAGGTCACTTTGCACGCGGTTCCGATGCCGCTGGTTGCCTCCGTAATTACCGCATCCAAACGGTAGTTGTGTTAATCTGGCTTGACACTGTGATCCGTCAGTTTAGCATGACACTCGGCGGCAGAGCTCTGCCGTTCGAATTTGGAGTAAGCGATGGACACCATCGCGGTCGTACTCAAGCAGCCACAACAGGTCGAACTCAGTCGCTTGAGCCTTACGGCGCCGACTGACGACGACATCGTTGTCGATGTGGCTTGGAGTGGCGTCAGCACCGGTACGGAGCGGCTGTTGTGGTCGGGCCGGATGCCGCAATTCCCCGGAATGGGTTACCCGCTGGTCCCCGGCTACGAGTCGGTTGGCGAGGTCGTTGAGGCTGGTTCGGCCACCGACCTGAAGCCGGGCCAGATGGTGTTCGTGCCCGGCGCAAAGTGCTTCGGCGAAGTGCGTGGCCTGTTCGGCGCCTCGGCGTCGCGACTGGTGGTGCCCGCCAAGCGCGTGGTGCCTTTGGATTCGAAGCTCGGCGAGCGCGGCATCCTGATCGCGCTGGCTGCGACTGCCTATCATGCGATCGCCGCGCGCGGCGCGACCCCGCCCGACTGCATCGTCGGTCACGGCGTGCTCGGTCGTTTGTTGGCGCGGATTTCGATCGCGCTCGGCAATCCGCCGCCGGTGGTGTGGGAGAAGAACCCGATCCGCAGCGGCGGCGCCGAAGGTTATGCGGTGGTCGATCCCGCATCCGACGAACGTCGCGACTATCGCAGCATCTACGACGTCAGCGGCGATCCAAAATTACTCGACACTTTGATCTCGCGCATCGCGGCCACCGGCGAGATCGTGCTCGCTGGATTTTACAGCGAGCCGCTGTCGTTCTCGTTCCCGCCCGCTTTCATGCGTGAAGCACGCATTCGGGTTGCGGCGGAATGGCAGCCGCCGGACATCGGCGCCACCAAGGCGCTGATCGAAAGCGGCAAGCTCTCGCTCGATGGACTGATCACGCACCACCAGGAGGCGGCGTCGGCACCCGACGCCTATCGGATCGCTTTCGAAGACCCTGCTTGCCTCAAAATGGTTCTGAATTGGAGACCGAGCTGATGAACGTCGTTCCGCAGATCAGCCTGCAAGACGCACAACTCCGGGCCGAGGCGTCGGTTGAACCCGATGCCCCGGTGACGACTCCCGTCACCAAAGAAACCCAGATCATTGCGATCTACGGCAAAGGCGGTATCGGCAAGAGCTTCACGCTCGCCAACCTGTCTTACATGATGGCGCAGCAGGGCAAGAAAGTGCTGCTGATCGGCTGCGATCCGAAGAGCGATACCACGTCGCTGCTGTTCGGCGGTAAGGCCACTCCGACCATCATCGAGACGTCGTCGAAGAAGAAGCTGGCCGGCGAGGAAGTCACCATCAGCGACGTCTGCTTCAAGCGCGACGGCGTGTTCGCGATGGAGCTCGGCGGTCCGGAAGTCGGCCGCGGCTGCGGCGGTCGCGGCATCATCCACGGCTTCGAAACCCTTGAGAAGCTCGGCTTCCACGAGTGGGGCTTCGACTACGTGCTGCTCGACTTCCTCGGCGACGTGGTGTGCGGCGGCTTCGGTCTGCCGATCGCCCGCGACATGTGCCAGAAGGTGATCATCGTCGGCTCCAACGACCTGCAGTCGCTGTACGTCGCCAACAACGTCTGTTCGGCGGTCGAGTACTTCCGCAAGCTCGGCGGCAATGTCGGCGTCGCCGGCATGGTGATCAACAAGGATGACGGCACCGGCGAAGCCCAGGCGTTCGCCAAGGCGGCCGGGATTCCGGTGCTGTCGGCGATTCCCGCCGACGAAGGCATCCGCCGCAAGAGCGCCAACTACGAGATCGTCGCGCTGCCGGACGGGCAGTGGGGCCCGCTGTTCGCGACGCTCGCCGAGAACGTCGCCACCGCACCGCCGGTTCGGCCGAAGCCGCTCACCCAGGATGGTCTGCTCGGCTTGTTCTCCAGCGACGTCACCGGCCGCGATGTCGTGCTCGAGCCCGCCACGATGGAAGATATGTGCGGCGCCTCGGTGCTGAACAAGCCGTCGCTCGAAGTGATCTACGACGAGGTCTGAGATCGGGTGATCGGGAGTTCGTCATGAGTGGGATGTCTCGTTATTCCGGCCGTATCGCCGGATCGATCGGCGACGATGCGGCGGACTTTTCCGTCGACACCGACGCGCCCGCGATCAATGAAGCCGCGACCAAAACCGACGGTCTCGGCTGCCATGCCGGCGCTGCCGAGATGAAGGCGGCGGCGCAAGCCGCCGGCAAGAGCGACGTGCTCGAACGCTACGCCGAGGACTATCCGAAGGGACCGCACGATCAGCCGCAGAGCATGTGCCCGGCGTTCGGCTCGCTCCGCGTCGGCCTGCGGATGCGCCGCACCGCGACCGTGCTGTCCGGCTCGGCCTGCTGCGTGTACGGCCTGACCTTCGTGTCGCATTTCTACGGCGCCCGCCGCACCGTCGGCTACGTGCCGTTCAGTTCGGAAACGCTGGTCACCGGCAAGCTGTTCGAAGACATCCGCGAGGCGGTGTACAAGCTGGCCGATCCGGCGCAGTACGACACCATCATCATCACCAATCTCTGCGTCCCGACCGCGTCGGGCGTGCCGCTCGATCTGCTGCCGAAGGAGATCAATGGCGTCCGCATCATCGGCATCGACGTGCCGGGATTCGGCGTACCGACTCACGCCGAGGCCAAGGACGTGCTGTCCGGCGCGATGCTAGAATACGCCCGCAAGGAGGCCGAGCAGGGCCCGGTGCAGGCGCCGCGCGGCGGCCGCAGCGAGCGTCCGACCGTGACGCTGCTGGGTGAAATGTTCCCGGCCGATCCGGTTGGTATCAACCTGATGCTCGACCCGCTCGGCCTTGCCGTGGGTCCGGTGGTGCCGACCCGCGAGTGGCGCGAGCTCTATGCCGCGCTCGACTGCCAGGTCGTTGCGGCGATTCACCCGTTCTACAAATCGTGCATCCGCCAGTTCGATCTCGCCGGCCGCAAGGTCGTCGGCTCGGCGCCGGTCGGTCACGACGGCACCGAAGCGTGGCTGGAAGCGATCGGCACGGCGTGCAACGTCGAGCGCTCCAAGATCGACGCCGCCAAGAATCGTTTCCTGCCGGCTATCAAGGCCGCGCTCGCCGCCAAGCCGATCAATGCGCGTATCACCGTGTCGGGCTACGAAGGCTCGGAGCTGTTGGTCGCGCGCCTGCTGATCGAGAGCGGCGCGAACGTGCCTTATGTCGGCACCGCGGTGCCGCGCACGCAGTGGTCGGATCCGGATCGCGAATGGCTCGAGGCCAAGGGCGTGCGGGTGCAGTACCGCGCTTCGCTTGAGCAGGACTTCGCAGCGGTCGATGAATTTAAGCCGGATCTCGCCATCGGCACCACCCCGGTGGTGCAGAAGGCCAAGACGATGTCGATCCCGGCCTTGTACTTCACCAACCTGATCTCGGCGCGGCCGCTGTTCGGTCCCGCCGGTGCCGGCTCGCTGGCGCAAGTGATCAACGCCGCGCTCGGCAACAAGGCGCGATTCGACGAGATGAAGGAGTTCTTCGGCGACGTCGGGCAGGGCTATGCCGCCGGCGTCTGGGAAGACACTCCGAAGGACGTTCCTGCCTATCGCGAGAAGTACAAGAAGCAGATCGAAGCCGCAGCCAAGAAGCGCAAGGCGGAGGAGATGATCTGATGCTCGTCCTCGATCACGATCGCGCCGGCGGCTATTGGGGCGCCGTGTACGCCTTCACCGCGGTGAAGGGCCTGCAGGTGATCATCGACGGTCCGGTCGGTTGCGAAAACCTGCCGGTGACCTCGGTGCTGCACTACACCGATGCGCTGCCGCCGCACGAATTGCCGATCGTCGTCACCGGCCTCGGCGAAGAAGAACTCGGCAAGCTCGGCACCGAAGGCGCGATGCACCGTGCCCACAAGGCGCTTGATCCTTATCTGCCGGCCGTCGTCGTCACCGGTTCGATCGCCGAAATGATCGGCGGCGGCGTCACGCCCGAAGGCACCGGCATCAAGCGCTTCCTGCCGCGCACCATCGATGAGGATCAGTGGCAGAGCGCCGACCGCGCGATCTCGTGGCTGTGGAAAGAATACGGCCCGAAGAAGATTCCGGAGCGCAAACGCAAGGACGGCGAGAAGCCGCGGGTCAACATCATCGGACCGATCTACGGCACCTTCAACATGCCGTCCGATCTCGCCGAAATCCGCCGGCTGATCGAAGGCATCGGCGCCGAAGTCAACATGGTGTTCCCGCTGGGCACGCACCTGTCTGATATTCCCAAGCTGGTGAATGCCGACGTCAACGTCTGCATGTATCGCGAGTTCGGCCGGCTGCTGTGCGAATCACTGGAGCGGCCGTACCTGCAGGCGCCGATCGGTCTGCATTCGACCACGCGCTTCCTGCGCAAGCTCGGTGAACTCACCGGCCTCGATCCGGAGCCGTTTGTCGAGCGCGAGAAGAACACCACCATCAAGCCGCTGTGGGATCTGTGGCGGTCGGTGACGCAGGACTTCTTCGGCACCGCCAGCTTCGCGATCGTCGCGACCGATACCTATGCCCGCGGCGTGCGGCATTTCCTCGAAGACGAGATGGGGCTGCCGTGCACCTTCGCGATCTCGCGCTGTGTCGGCAAAAAGACTGACAACGAAGCGGTGCGTGCGGCGATTCGTCAGACCCCGCCGCTGATCATGTTCGGCAGCTACAACGAAAGAATGTACTTGGCCGAGACCGGTGGTCGCGCCGTGTACATTCCGGCGTCATTCCCGGGTGCTGTGATCCGCCGTCACACCGGCACGCCGTTCATGGGGTATTCCGGCGCCACTTACCTGGTGCAGGAAGTCTGTAACGCGCTGTTCGACGCACTTTTCAACATTCTTCCGCTCGGCAGCGATCTCGATCGCGTCGATCCGACGCCTGCGCGCCGGCACGAAGAACTGCTGTGGAGCGACGAAGCCAAGGCGCTGCTCGACGAAGTGCTCGAGCAGCATCCGGTGCTGGTGCGAATCTCTGCGGCAAAACGTCTGCGCGATGCCGCTGAAAACAGCGCGCGCCGTGCCGGACAGGAAAAAGTCACTACCGAATTCGTCAGTAAAGCGCGTGCTGCGCTGCTCGACGGACAATCGGTGTAACGATGATTTGAGCTAGAACAATGCGCTTCACAATGTCGCGACCAAATATGAGCAATCCAAGAGTGAGGAGATGACGATGTCCGACTATGTCCACACCGGCCGTCGCTCGAGGGTTCTACCGGATAGTGCCGCGTTCGAATGTCGGGTGATGTTCGGTGCGTGCTACGCGCTGTTTCTGACTCGCGCCATCGTGGTGCGTGCCATGCCGTGGCGCAAGAAATCCGGCTCCCAGGAATCGGTATTTAGCGAGGCTCACAACGCCGCAAGCGTGCTGGTGACCTCCTCGTTCATGGGAATGTAATTCGGGGATTTCGTCCGGCCTCCGCCGGACGGAAGGCTGCCGTTTTGGAGACGAAACGGTAAATCGCTGTCGTTTCGGAAACGATACGGCAATCGTTGCCGCCCTCGCTCGGGCGGCGTGTCGGCCGAAAGGCCATCACTAGGAGGTGACCAAATGAGTGACGGTTCCATCTCGGGACTTTCCGAAGCGGAAGCCAAGGAATTCCACTCGATCTTCGTGACCAGCTTCTTCCTCTTCATCGTCGTTGCGGTTGTCGCTCACATCCTCGCCTGGATGTGGCGTCCGTGGCTGCCCAAAGCGACCGGCTACGCGATGGACAGCGTTCATCAACTGACCTCGTTCCTGTGCTAAGGGGAGACGACTACTATGTGGCGAATTTGGCTTCTGTTTGATCCGCGTCGCGCGCTGGTCCTGCTGTTCGTGTTCCTGTTCGGCCTGGCCATCATCATCCACTTCATCCTGCTGAGCACCAGCCGGTTCAACTGGCTCGATGGTCCGCGTGCGGCGAAGGCGGCGTCGATCTCGCTGCCGTTCACTCCGCCGAGCATGCCGGTCTAATGGCGTGACTCACTGCTTGCCGGAAGGGCTGGGAAACGGACCGATCTGCCGGGCCCACACCCTTCCGGGAAGCGACATGGACTGGACGACGACGATGGATTTTCCCTGGCTCGCACGCGGAGGAACGATCGATGGCAATGCTCAGCTTTGAGAAAAAATACCGCGTTCGTGGCGGAACGCTAATCGGGGGCGACCTGTTCGATTTTTGGGTTGGCCCGTTCTACGTTGGGATCTTCGGGGTGATGACCGTGTTCTTCGCGCTGATCGGCATTGCGCTGATCGCGTGGAATACCGCGCTCGGCCCCACCTGGAATCTCTGGCAGATCAGCGTCAACCCGCCGGACGCGAAATACGGTCTGGGATTTGCGCCGCTCGCCGAGGGCGGCATTTGGCAGTGGGTGAGCATCTGCGCGACTGGCGCGTTCGTCACCTGGGCGCTGCGTGAAGTCGAAATCTGCCGCAAGCTCGGCATTGGCTTCCACGTTCCGTTCGCCTTCAGCTTCGCGATCTTCGCTTACGTTACGCTGGTGGTGATCCGTCCGGTCCTGATGGGCTCCTGGAGCTACGGCTTCCCCTACGGCATCTTCACGCATCTCGATTGGGTGTCGAACACCGGCTACTCCTACGGCCAGTTCCACTACAATCCCGCGCACATGATCGCGATCACGTTCTTCTTCACCACCTGTCTGGCGCTCGCGCTGCATGGCGGCCTGGTGCTGTCGGCGCTCAATCCCGACCGTGGCGAACCTGTGAAGTCTCCGGAACATGAAAACACCGTGTTCCGTGATCTCGTCGGCTACTCGATTGGTACCATCGGCATTCACCGCCTCGGTCTGTTCCTGGCGTTGTCGGCCGTGTTCTTCAGCGCGGTCTGCATGATCCTCAGCGGTCCGGTGCTGGCGGAAGGTGGTTCGTGGCCCGATTGGTGGAATTGGTGGCGCAACCTGCCGATCTGGAATCCGTAATTCAACCGGTCACAAGAGAGTCTTGTCATGGCCCAATACCAGAACATCTTTACGCAGGTCCAGGTTGAAGGACCTGCCTATGCGGGGGTGCCGCTACGTCCCGGCAGCTCTCCTCGCGAGACCCAGACGACGTTCAACTACTGGCTCGGCAAAATCGGTGACGCGCAGGTTGGTCCTGTCTACCTCGGGTTCACCGGTGTGGCTTCCGTGCTGTGCGGGTTGGTCGCGTTCGAGATCATCGGCCTCAATATGCTGGCGTCGGTGAACTGGAGCCCGATCGAATTCCTGCGTCAGTTCTGCTGGCTGGCTCTCGAGCCGCCGAAGCCGGAATACGGCCTGACCATTCCGCCGCTGAAGGAAGGTGGCTGGTGGCTGATGGCCGGGTTCTTCCTGACCGTCTCGATCGCCCTGTGGTGGGTTCGCACCTATCGGCGCTCGCGGGCGCTCGGTATGGGCACTCACGTGTCGTGGGCGTTCGCTTCCGCGATCCTGCTGTACCTGGCGCTCGGCTTCATTCAGCCGGTGTTGATGGGCTCCTGGAGTGAAGCACCTCCGTTCGGCATCTTCCCGCACCTGGATTGGACCAACAACTTCTCGATCAAGTACGGTAACCTGTACTACAACCCCTTCCACTGTCTCTCGATCGCCTTCCTGTATGGCTCGGCCCTGCTGTTCGCCATGCACGGTGCGACCATCCTCGCTGTGAGCCGCTACGGTGGCGAGCGCGAAATCGAGCAGATGCTGGACCGCGGTACTGCACTTGAACGCGCTGCTCTGTTCTGGCGCTGGACGATGGGCTTCAACGCGACGGCCGAATCGATCCATCGTTGGGCCTGGTGGTTCGCGGTGCTCTGCCCGCTGACCGGTGCCATCGGCATCATCCTGACCGGTCCGGTTGTCGACAACTGGTTCGATTGGGGCGTGAAGCACGGCCTGGCGCCGCCGCGGTAATACAACCGCACGTCTATCTGAACGAATGATGCGCGCGCCTGATGGTTATAGACCCAATCAGGCGCGCGCTTCTGCTTTCGGCTCCCGAGAAAGATGACAGCAGGCGGTTCTTTTGTACCGCTGACTGGTGACGAGGGAAGCGGCCTGCTGTAAACGAAGCGCCTCCAACTCCGCCTGAGAGGCCAACAAAACAAAGCCTGAGAAGACTTTAAGAACAGGGCTGGGCTTTTAGGACGCAGACGCCGGAGTGGAGGGACGAGTTCTTGCTGGAGGATATTTGCCCTGGTGCAAGTGTTCAAATCTCCGAAGGAGTCGCTGGGGGATCTCGGTGCACAGTCTGCTGCGAAGCTGATCGCCGCTGCGACCGATGTCGCGCTGGTGGTCGATCCGCAGGGTGTGATCCGGGACGTAGCGTTTACTAGGGACGAACTGGCCCACGAGCTGGACGGCCAGAGCCGTTGGCTCGGCTCGCGGCTCGTTGACATCGTCACCTCCGATACCCAGCCGAAGATCCGCGAATTACTGCTCGACGCCACCGTGCGCGACGCCCCGACCTGGCGGCAGGTCAACCATCCTTCGCCCAATGGCGAAGACATTCCGGTGCTTTATTCCGCGATCAATTTCGGGAGAGACGACCGCCTGCTGGTGGTGGGGCGTGATCTGCGTCAACTCGCCATGATGCAGCAGCGGTTAATCAACGCGCAGCAATCGATGGAGCGCGACTACATCCGGCTGCGGCACGCTGAGACGAGGTACCGGCTGCTGTTCCAGGTGTCGTCGGAAGCGGTGATGATCGTGGATGCGGCGAGTGAACTCATCGTGGATGCCAATCCGGCGACGCTGGCATTGTTCGATACCAGCGCGCCCGAGGCGCTGAATGCGCCGGTGATTGGATTCGTCGACGGTGCCGATCAGCAGACGGTGTTGAACCTGTTCGCCGATGTGCGCTCGACCGGCCGCGACGGTCGCGCCCGAGTCAAGCTGGCCGATGGCCGCCGCGAATGTGAGCTGTCGGCGTCGCTGTTCCGCCAGGAGAATGCGTCGCTGTATCTGGTGCGGCTCGCGTCGCACGGCGCGCCGCCCGAAGCCGGCAGCGCCAAGACTGCGTCGCTGCTGCTCAACTATTTCGAATCCGCCGCCGATGCGTTGGTGATTACGCAATATGACGGCCGGGTTGCCCGCGCCAATCTGGCGTTCCTGGAGATGGCACAGCTCGGCAGCGCCGAGCAGGCGCGCGGCGAGCTGCTCGATCGCTGGCTCGGCCGCACCGGCGTCGATCTGTCAGTGGCGCTCGCCAATCTGCGCCAGAGCGGGGCGATCAAACTGTTCGCCACCGTACTACGCGGCGAATACGGCGCGGTCGCCGAGGTTGAAGTCTCGGCGGTCGCCCTCAAGGATAATGATGACAAGCCATGCTTCGGCTTTGCGATCCGCAATGTCGAGAAGCGGCTGACCACGGCGGCGACGTCGAAGCGCGAACTGCCGCGCTCGGTGGCGCAGCTCACCGAACTGATCGGCCGGGTGCCGCTGCGCGACTTGGTGCGCGAGACCACCGACGTGATCGAAAAATTGTCGATCGAGGCGGCGCTGGAATTGACCGGCGACAATCGCGCTTCGGCCGCAGATATGCTCGGACTGAGCCGCCAGAGCCTCTACGTGAAATTGCGCCGGTACGGCTTAGCTGAACATGCGCCGGAAGGAGACGGAGCCGATGAGTAACAGTGTGGCCGTGCGTCCAGCGCCCTCGGCGGTGCTCGAGGTGCTGCACCCGATCACCTGGTTTCCGCCGATGTGGGCGTTCGGCTGCGGCGTCGTGTCGTCCGGCGTGCCGATCTCCACGCGTTGGGTCGAAGTCATCGCCGGCATCGTGCTGTGCGGCCCGCTGCTGGTCGCCACCAGCCAGGTCGTCAACGACTGGTTCGACCGCGACGTCGACGCCATCAACGAACCGAACCGTCCGATTCCGTCGGGTCGCATTCCGGGCCGCTGGGGCCTGTATCTGTCGTTCCTGTGGACTGCGGCCTCGCTGCTGGTCGCCAGCCAGCTCGGCGCCTGGGTGTTCGGCGCCGCCGCGCTCGGCCTGGTGCTGGCCTGGATGTATTCGATGCCTCCGTTCCGCCTGAAGCAGAACGGTTGGCTCGGCAACGGTGCCTGCGCCATCACCTATGAAGGCTTCGCGTGGTTCACCGGCGCCGCGGTGATGCTCGGCGGCCTGCCGCCGTGGTGGATCGTGACGCTGGCACTGCTGTATAGCGCCGGCGCTCACGGCATCATGACGCTCAACGACTTCAAGTCGATCGAAGGCGACATCAAAACCGGCGTCGGCTCGCTGCCGGTGAAGCTCGGCGTCGACAACGCGGCGCGGGTGCTCTGCGCCGTGATGGCGATCCCGCAGGTGATCGTGGTGGCGCTGCTGCTGTCGTGGGATCGGCCGATCCAGGCCGGCATCGTCGGCTTCGTGCTCGTCGTCCAGCTCGCCTTGATGGTGCGGTTTCTGCGCTCGCCGGTCGAGCGCGCCACCTGGTTCTCGGGCCTCGGCGTCGCGCTGTATGTGTCCGGCATGATGGCCAGCGCCGTCGCCGTTTCATCGTTCGGAGCAGCTTGATCATGATGCGACCGCTGTCCTGGCTCGGCATTGTTCGGATGGGGCTGGTGCAGACCGGCCTTGGTGCGATCGTCGTGCTGACCACCTCGACGCTGAACCGGGTGATGGTGGTGGAGCTGGCGTTGCCGGCGATGCTGCCCGGCGCGCTGGTCGCGATTCACTACGCGCTGCAGGTGTTCCGTCCCGCCTGGGGCCATGGCTCGGACCGCGGTTCGCGCCGCACGCCGTGGATCATCGGCGGCATGGCGGTGCTGGCGCTCGGCGGTTTCATGGCCGCGGTCGCCACCGCCTGGATGACGGTGCAGCCGCTGTTCGGTACGGCGCTGGCGATCGTCGCGTTCTGCCTGATCGGCGGCGGTGTCGGCGCGGCCGGCACGTCGCTTCTGGTGCTGCTGGCCAAGCGCACTGACGAGAAGCGCCGCGCGGCGGCGGCCACGATCGTCTGGGTGATGATGATCGCGGGCTTCATCGTCACCACTGCGATCGCCGGCCAGCTGCTTGATCCGTTCTCGCCGCAGCGCCTGATCGCAGTGTCGGGCGGTGTGTCGCTGATCGCGATGGTGCTGACCTTCGCGGGCGTGTGGGGCGTCGAGGGCCGCGCCGCGGTCGCGGCACCCGCGGCGGCGCCGAAGGGGTCGTTCCGCAAGGCTTTCCTCGAGGTCTGGCACGAGCCGCAGGCGCGGCGGTTTGCGATCTTCGTGTTCGTGTCGATGCTGGCCTACAGCGCGCAGGATCTGATCCTGGAGCCGTTTGCCGGCGCGGTGTTCGGCTTCACGCCGGGCGAGACCACCAAGCTGTCGAGCGTGCAGCACGGCGGCACGCTGATCGGCATGGCGATGGTGCCGATCATCGGCGCGCTGTTTCCAAGGACACGCGGCAATCTGCAGATCTGGACGATCGGCGGCTGTATCGCGTCGGCGATCGCGCTGCTCGGGCTGTCGTCGGCCGCGATCGTCGGTCCGAGCTGGCCGCTGCGCGGCACCGTGTTCATGCTCGGCGTCACCAACGGCGCTTATGCGGTCGCGGCGATCGGCTCGATGATGGAATTGGTCGGCGCCGGCGGCGAGCATCGCGAAGGCGTGCGGATGGGGCTGTGGGGCGCCGCGCAGGCGATCGCGTTCGGCATCGGCGGCTTCATCGGCACGCTGGCGAGCGACCTGGCGCGCCTGATCCTGGGGGCGCCCGCTTTGTCCTATGCGGCGGTGTTCGCCGCGGAAGCTGGTTTGTTTGTGGTGTCGGCGGCGATGGCTGTGTGGGTGCATCGCGCGCAAAATCGTCGTGACGTTGATTTGGCCAATGCAGCAGTCGCCGGAGGTTGAAATGAGTGATAGCTCCGCAATTTACGATGTCGTTGTCGTCGGCGGCGGCCCTGCCGGCGCTACTGCGGCGTGCGATCTGGCGCGCGCCGGCAAGCGGGTGGTGCTGCTCGACCGCGCCGGCCGTATCAAGCCGTGCGGCGGCGCGATCCCGCCGCGCGCGATCCGCGATTTCGCGATTCCCGACAGCATGCTGGTCGCCAAGATCAACGCCGCCCGGATGGTGTCGCCGAGCAATGTCGAGGTCGACATGCCGATTGACGGCGGCTTCGTCGGCATGGTCGACCGCGAGCATTTCGACGAGTGGCTGCGCCAGCGCGCCGCGACCGTCGGCGCC
The DNA here is from genome assembly GCF_010907025.1 of Rhodopseudomonas sp. BR0G17. Classification (NCBI taxonomy): domain Bacteria; kingdom Pseudomonadati; phylum Pseudomonadota; class Alphaproteobacteria; order Hyphomicrobiales; family Nitrobacteraceae; genus Rhodopseudomonas; species Rhodopseudomonas sp. BR0G17. The sequence continues at coordinate 59,665 of NZ_QUML01000025.1, forward strand.
GAGCGGCGCACCGGCCTGTTCAAGCGGTTCAGCCGCGACGAAGCCGGCGTCAACACGGTGCACTACGAAGGGCGCGGCCCGGATGGGTCGATGATCGACCAGACGGTGCGCTGCCGCGCGATCATCGGCGCCGATGGCGCGGTGTCGGGCGTGGCGCGGCAGTTCCTGCAGGACGCCGACCGCGTGCCGTTCGTGTTCGCCTATCACGAGATTATCAAGGCGCCGACCGCTGAGCAGAAAGCCGCTTATGAAAGCCGCCGCTGCGACGTGTACTATCAGGGCCACGTCTCGCCGGACTTCTACGGCTGGGTGTTCCCGCACGGCAATACGGTCAGCGTCGGCACCGGCTCGATGCACAAGGGCTTCTCGCTGCGCGATTCGGTCGCGGAGCTGCGCAAGCAGACCGGCCTCGACGAGGTCGAGACCATCCGCAAGGAAGGCGCGCCGATCCCGCTGCATCCGCTGCCGCGCTGGGACGACGGCCACAGCGTGCTGCTCGCCGGCGATGCCGCGGGCGTGGTCGCGCCGGCGTCGGGCGAAGGCATCTACTACGCGCTGCTCGGCGGCCGGCTCGCCGCCGAAGCGGTCGAGGAATTCCTGCAGACGGCCGACGCCAAGGCGCTGAAGCTGGCCCGCAAGCGCTTCATGCGCGGCAACGGTTCGGTGTTCCGGATCCTCGGCCTGATGCAGTGGTATTGGTACGCCAACGACAAGCGCCGCGAACAATTCGTCAGCATCTGCCGCGATCGCGACGTGCAGAAGTTGACGTGGGACGCCTACATGAACAAAAAGCTGGTGCGGGCGAAACCGATCGCCCACGTCCGGATCTTCTTCAAGAACCTGGCCCACATGACGGGGCTGGCTTCGGTCTGATACCTGCAGGCGGTGGCTTGTGAATCCGATCTTTGTTGCGGCCGCCGTCGCAATCTTCGTTGGTCTGCTCGGCGGCTCGCTGACCGACACCGGGACTTGGTACCAAAGCCTGGTGAAACCGTGGTGGCAGCCGCCGGACTGGGCGTTCGGTCCGGCCTGGACGGTGATCTTCGCGCTCGCCGCGATGTCGGCGGTGTACGCCTGGCGCGGCGCCCGCACCCGCGCGCAACGCGACTGGGTGATCGGCCTGTTCGCCGCCAACGGCTTCTTCAACGTGCTGTGGAGCATGCTGTTCTTCACGGTGCGGCGGCCCGATTGGGCGCTGCTCGAAGTGCCGCTGTTGTGGCTGTCGGTGCTGGCCGGCGTCGTGGTGTTCTGGCGCAGCGCCCGCACCGCCAGTTACTACCTGCTGCCGTATCTGGTCTGGGTGACGTTCGCCGCCTACCTCAACTGGACCGTGGTCGCGCTGAACACGCCGTTCTGAGCCCCTGACGATGCGGTCGCATCGAGAGCCGCCATGCAGATGATGTCCGAACTGTTCGCCAGCGGCACCGTGGTCGACGCGGTGCTGATCTTCCTGCTCGTCGAGGCGATCGCGGTGATCGGCTATTGGCTGTGGCGCAAGCGCGGCATCGCGCCGGCCGACTTCCTGCCGGGCATGATCTCCGGCGCGCTGATGCTGCTGGCGCTGCGCGCCGTGCTCGCCGGCGCGGGCTGGATGGTGCCGACGCTGTGCCTGATGGCTGCGGGCGGCGCGCATCTGGTCGACGTGCTGCGCCGCTGGCGCTGAAGACCGGGCAGGGCGCGGACGCTCCCGGCGCGCGGTCAGAAGGCTTCCCAAAACACGAAGGGCTTCGGTTCTTGCGAACCGAAGCCCTTGTGATTCCAAAGCGTCGTTAAGTCTGATCGACTTACTTGAGGGTGGCCAGGTAGGCGACCACGTCCTTACGCTGCTGCTCGTTGGCGAGCTTGAAGGTCATCTTGGTGACGCCAACCGCCTGATCAGCCTTACCCTTATCGGTCAGAAACTTCTTCAGGAACGCGTTCGGATCGTTGAGGTAGTTGATGATGTTGTCAGCGGTCCAGACCAGACCCGCTTCACCCGAGTTGTGGTTCAGCGGCGAATAGGTGAACCCAGCCGCGGTACCCGCCTTACGGCCGACGACGCCGCCGAGAGCCGGACCGACCATGTTCTTGTCGGCGCGGTGGCAGGTCATGCACTGCTTGAACACCGCCTCACCCGCCTTGGCGTCCTGAGCCGAGGCAGTGCCGATCGACAGAGATCCGGCGGTAGCGGCGATGCTGAGAATTGTGAGAAGTTTTTTGACCACGTCTCTCTCCTTAAGAACCCGTCTTGGCGTCAAGCGACCCCGGGCCTCGTAGGCCACGACAAACAGTCGCATCCAAACCCGTTCTGATCGGTTCTGTAAAGTCGTTCTAACACAATTGGACACCGTCCGTTCGATGCGTTTGTGCTAGATGACGTTGATCTGTCGAAATTATATTACCGGTTAGACAATTCGGCTAATTTTCCCTTCCCTGGCCCGAACAGGCCCTTGTCAAGGGGGCGTAACCTGCATAAGTGCTTGTGAGCACGGCGGTGTTCTGGACAATGCGTCGTATTGACGCCCCGCTGTGTGCGAGCGGAGCTCATGGCGTCAAAATCCGTTCATGCCGACATCACCCTTCTGCTCGATATGGAGGGTGTGATTCGCGAAGCCACTCTGTCTCCGACAATGGCGGCTGAAAGCGTGGACGGTTGGCTGGGGCGTCGCTGGAGCGACATCGCCGGCACCGACGGTGGCGACAAGGTTCGCCGCATGGTGGAAGACGCCCGCCGCAGCGGCATCTCGGCTTTCCGCCAAATCAATCAGCCTTTCCCGAGCGGCGTCGAAATCCCGATCGAATTCACCACGATGCTGCTGGGCGATCGCACCGGCATGATCGCGGTCGGCAAGAACATGCAGGCCGTCACCGAGCTGCATTCCCGCCTGATCGCGGCGCAGCAGGCGATGGAGCGCGACTATTGGCGGTTGCGTGAACTGGAGACCCGCTACCGGCTGGTGTTCGACGCCGCCGCCGATGCGGTGATGATCGTCTCCGCCGGAGATATGCGCATCGTCGAAGCCAACCGCGCGGCGGCCAATGCGATCAGCCGCGAGCGCGGCAATGACGACCTCGCCGGTCGCGATTTCCTCGCCGAAGTTGCGGCTGCCGATCGCGATGCGGTGCGCGACATGCTGGCCCAGGTTCGTCAGCGCGGCACCGCGCTCAGCGTCCTCGTCCATCTCGGCCGCTATGACCGCGCCTGGATGCTGCGCGGCTCGCTGATGTCGTCGGAACGCCGTCAGGTCTTCCTGCTGCATTTCACCCCGGTGACGACGACGCCCGCGATCGACGAAGTCGACGACGACGCCGTGCTGCGCGGACTGATCGACCGCATTCCCGATGGTTTCGTCGCGCTGGATTCGGAAGGTGTCGTCCGTCACGTCAATCAGGCGTTTCTCGATCTGGTGCAGATCGGCTCCAAGCCCGCGGCGGTCGGACGATCGCTGGGCAGCTGGATGGGCCGCCCGGGTGCCGATCTGTCGAGCCTGCTGACGCTGCTGCGGCGCTACAAGACCGTGCGGCTGTTCCAGACCACGATCCGCGGCGAGCTCGGCACCGAGACCGAAATCGAAGTCTCGGCCGTCGATGGCGAAGAGGATCAGTACATCGGCGTGCTGATGCGCAATGTCGCGCGGCGGCTCGACGCTGCCGACGACAACGATGCCTTGCGGCAGGCGCTCGGTCCGATCAGCAAGCAGCTCGGGCGATCCTCGCTGCGCAAGCTGGTGAAGAATGCCGTGAGCATCGTCGAGCAGCACTACGTCAAGGAAGCGCTGCTGCGATCCAAGGGGAACCGCACGGCAACTGCCGAACTGCTCGGATTGAGCCGGCAGAGTCTTTATGCAAAACTCAACCGTTACGGCTTCGACGACAAAGGTGCCGTCGCTGCTGCTGCCGACGGTGCAGAGAGCGCCTCAGACGACGCAGAGGATTGAGTGGCAGGTCATGCCTCTGGCAGCCCCGCATTCGGGACTGCCGATCTTTCGAATTGCGAACGTGAAGAAATTCACCTCGCCGCCTCGATCCAGCCGCACGGCGCGCTTCTGGTCGTCAGCGAGCCGGATCATCGCGTCATCCAGGCCAGCGCCAACGCCGCCGAATTCCTGAACCTCGGAAACGTGCTCGGCGTTCCGCTCGCCGAGATCGACGGCGATCTGTTGATCAAGATCCTGCCGCATCTCGATCCCACCGCCGAAGGCATGCCGGTTGCGGTGCGCTGCCGGATCGGCAATCCCTCGGCGGAATATGATGGCTTGATCCATCGGCCGCCGGAAGGCGGGATGATCATCGAACTCGAACGCGCCGGCCCGCCGATCGATCTGTCCGGCACGCTGGCGCCGGCGTTGGAGCGCATCCGTACGGCGGGATCGCTGCGCGCGCTGTGCGACGACGCCGCGCTGCTGTTCCAGCAGCGCACCGGCTACGACCGGGTGATGGTGTATCGCTTCGACGAGCAGGGCCACGGCGAAGTGTTCTCCGAGCGCCACGTGCCCGGGCTCGAATCCTATTTCGGCAACCGCTATCCGTCGTCGGACATTCCGCAGATGGCGCGGCGGCTGTACGAGCGGCAGCGCGTTCGCGTGCTGGTCGATGTCGGCTACCAGCCGGTGCCGCTGCAGCCGCGGCTGTCGCCGCTCACCGGGCGCGACCTCGACATGTCGGGCTGCTTCCTGCGCTCGATGTCACCGATCCATCTGCAGTACCTGAAGAACATGGGCGTGCGCGCCACCCTGGTGGTGTCGCTGGTGGTCGGTGGCAAGCTGTGGGGCCTGATCGCCTGCCACCACTATCTGCCGCGCTTCATCCATTTCGAATTGCGGGCGATCTGCGAGCTGCTTGCGGAAGCGATGGCGACGCGGATCACCGCGCTCGAAAGCTTCGCGCAAAGCCAGTCGGAGCTGTTCGTGCAGCGGCTCGAGCAGCGCATGATCGAGGCGATCACCCGTGAGGGCGACTGGCGTGCGGCGATCTTCGACACCACGCAATCGATTCTGCAGCCGCTACACGCCGCCGGCTGCGCGCTGGTGTACGAAGATCAGATCCGAACGATCGGCGAAGTGCCGGCCACGCAGGATGTCCGCGAGATTGCCGCCTGGCTCGATCGCCAGCCGCGCACGGCGGTGACGTCGACCGCTTCGCTGGGTCTCGACGTGCCGGAGCTCGCACATCTGACGCGGATGGCGAGCGGCGTGGTCGCGGCGCCGATTTCGGATCACCGCGGCGAGTTTCTGATGTGGTTCCGCCCCGAGCGCGTCCACACCGTCACCTGGGGCGGCGATCCGAAGAAGCCGTTCACGATGGGCGATACGCCGGCGGATCTGTCGCCGCGGCGCTCCTTCGCCAAATGGCATCAGGTGGTCGAAGGCACGTCCGATCCGTGGACCGCCGCCGATCTCGCCGCAGCCCGCACGATCGGGCAGACCGTCGCCGACATCGTGCTGCAATTCCGCGCGGTGCGGACATTGATCGCCCGCGAACAATACGAACAGTTTTCGTCTCAGGTGCATGCCTCGATGCAGCCGGTGCTGATCACCGACTCCGAAGGCCGCATCCTGCTGATGAACGACTCGTTCCGCGAGATGCTGCCGGCGGGTTCGCCGTCGGCCGTCCATCTCGACGATCTCGCCGGCCTGTTCGTCGAATCCAACGACTTCCTGCGCAACGTCGCCGAGCTGATCGATCACGGCCGTGGCTGGCGCGGCGAGGTTCTGCTGCGCGGCGCCGGCAACAGCCCGTTGCCGCTGGCGGTGCGCGCCGATCCGGTGACGCGGACGGAGGATCAGTCGCTCGGCTTCGTGCTGATCTTCAGCGACGCTACCGATCGTCGCACGGCAGATGCCGCACGCACGCGTTTCCAGGAAGGCATTCTCGCCAGCGCGCGTCCCGGCGTGCGGCTCGACTCCAGGTCGGACCTGTTGCACGAGAAGCTGCTGTCGGCGCTGGTCGAGAACGCGCAGCTCGCCGCGTTGGAGATCACCTACGGCGTCGAGACCGGACGAATCGCAGAACTGCTCGAAGGCGTCCGCCAGTCGATGCTGCGCACCGCCGAAGTGCTCGGCCATCTGGTGCAGCACGCGGCGCGCACCGCCGGCAGCGACAGCTCCAACAACGGCTCGCAGAATAAGACTTAGCGCTGCGTCTCTCAGCCGCAGGCGTGGCGACCAGCGCCTAAGCAGCTCTGTGGTCGATCGAGACAGGCTGCGACTCTCGATCTTTGCAACACGAAGAACCTCATGGTGAGGAGGCGCAAAGCGCCGTCTCGAACCATGCGCCGCAGGCGATGCGGCTCCTCATCCTTCGAGACGCCCGGCTTTGCCGGGCTCCTCAGGACGAGGACTCAGTACCCTTCACAAGGACCATATCGGCTGCAATCAATCGATGAAGGAGTTTAAGCAGCCAGATGCTGCTGCACCGCGACCGAGAGCGCGATGTTGCAGGTAAATGCGACCGCGCCTTCCTCGATCACCGCTGCTGCATCGGGAGCCGCCGCGCCGGCGCGCTCCAGTGCTTCGCGGTATTCGGTCTTCAAGGAGGCCGGATCGCCGATTGCCGAAAAGTCGTAGTGGGCGAGTTCAGCGGCGCTGAGCTGCATGGTCTTCTCCAGCAGCCGGCGCACGATCTGTCCGCCGTTGAGATCGCCGAGATAGCGGGTGTAGGCATGCGCGATCAGGCGGCTGCCGTCGCCTTCGCTCACCTCCGTGATCCGCTCGGCATAAGCTTCCGCCGCCGGCAGCACCGGCAGCCGCTCGTGCCAATCTGCGCCGGCAAGTGCGGCGAGGTCGGATTCGATCGCCGGCGTGCGGGCCAGCGGATGCGCGGCAAGCGGCGCCAGGATCGGATTGTCGCGGTGGCGTTCGATGCCCGCTTCGATCGCCCGATAGGCCGGATGCAGATTGCGCAGCAACAGCGTGTAGCCATCGCGGCCAGCGGTGCCGTGCAGAATCTCGGAGAGGATGCCCGACTTCTCGGCTTCCAGATGCAGCTGTCGGGTCCGCACATACAACGCGGTGACGACGCTCTCGGCGCCGCGCTCCGCTGCTTCCACCACCATACCAAGCCTCCAATGCAGGAGGCGTTATAGCAGAAATCGATTCGCGATTGCGAACCCGCGTCAGCTCTTGTTTCGCGCGGCGTGGACCAGCGCGCGGGCGAGCCGTGGCGCGGTCGCGCCATCGACCGCATAGCCATCCGCTCCGATCGAGCGGATCAGTTCCGGCCTGAGCAGCAGCAACGGGCCGCCGAGCAGGATCGCAACGTCGCGATTGCGCGAGTCGCGGCGGATGTCCTGGACGTAGCGCTTGAGCTGATCGAGGTGGCGATCGCCGCCGACCGAAAAGCCGACGACGTCGAACATGCGTTCCTGCACCAGCGACATCATCTCGCGGCGCGTGTTGAATGGTCCGGTCCAAATGTCCCAGCCATCGCGCCTGAAGAACTCTGCGACCATCGTCAGCCCGAAGCTGTGTTGTTCGCCGTCCAGCGTGGTCAGCAGCACCGTGCCACCACCGCTGGCGCGGTGATCATCGGCAACGCTTTCGCCGAGATGGCGAAGAATTCGTTGCAGTCGACTGACGCCGAGCGTGACGTTGAGGAAGTTCGCGCTGTCGTGCTCCCACATCTCGCCGAGGCGCTGCGCAGCCGGCGCGAGCAGGTTGAGGAAGATCAATTCGGTGGCAGTCCCCTGCGCGATAAGACTCTCCACGTAGTCGAAGGCAGCAGTCTCGTCGTGACCGAGAACCAGCAGGGTGAAGTGCTGCACACCGAAAGGCGTACCAGGATCGACCGGGGCGGACATGTTCGAAAACGGGATCGTGTGCAGCTTAATTCGGGAATGGGTGAGCGTTCGAAGCGATAGGGCAATGGCAGAGGTCTGGACCCGGGGGCGTGCTCGCCAGAGTGGCTCCGGGATCGGAGGGGGCAGGGGCGTCACCGGGAGGTTGGCCGGTTCGGCGTCGGCAATGGCCGCGATCGGATGGTCGTCCCAGTCCGTCATGAGCGGTACTCCCTGACCTTCGACTTAAGGCTGACGGCCGACAGACCGTCAAGTTTAATTTACGTATGGTTTGATTGACAGTGGCATGTGTGGAGACTAGCCTTTGTTGATCAGCCGCACTTTAGGGAGTGGCGCGGTGCATCGTCCGTCAGCATCAGATCAAGAAAAAGAGGGTCTCGGTGCGACAGTCCCGGCCTCCCAATCTAACGTTCCGGTATCGCACCACCGCGACACGCACGTGTCAAACGTTCTTTACATGAAGAGCGCGGAGGGTGCTGTGCCGCACGATGGCACCGCTGGGTCGGTTTCTCAGCAAAAGCAGACGGTTAAGATGCTCTACACGCCCGAAGAGCGGGTTCGCCGAGACGCAACAAAATGGACGCTGGTGCAGGGTATCCTGGCGCCGGTCCAGTTCGTCGTCTTCCTCGTCAGCCTCGGTCTGGTGCTCCGCTATCTCGGAACCGGTGATGGCTACACCGCTGCGACCGTGTCGGTCGTGATCAAGACGCTGGTGCTCTACACCATCATGATCACCGGCGCGATTTGGGAGCGCGAAGTCTTCGGCTGTTACTTGTTCGCGCCCGCGTTCTTCTGGGAGGACGTGTTCAGCTTCCTCGTGCTGGCGCTGCACACCGTCTATCTGGTGATGCTGTTCCTCGGCCTCGGCGATGCGCGCGATCAGATGTACGTCGCGCTCGCGGCCTATGCGACTTACGTCGTCAACGCCACCCAGTTCGTCCTCAAGCTGCGCGCCGCGCGCCGCGACGAACGTCTGGCCGGCCTGCGTGAGCCCTCGGTGTCCGGGAGCCGCGCATGACCGCTCACGTCACAGGTTGTTCGACCGCGACCGCGGATCAGCTGGTCGCTCGCGAAATCCGCACCGAGAGCGGACAGCGCGAGGTGTTCTGCGGGTTGACCGGCATCGTCTGGCTGCATCGTAAGATCCAGGACGCATTCTTCCTCGTGGTCGGCTCGCGCACCTGCGCGCATCTGGTCCAGTCGGCCGCCGGCGTGATGATCTTCGCCGAGCCGCGATTCGGCACGGCGATCATGGAAGAGAAGGATCTGGCCGGTCTCACCGACGCCAATGATGAGCTCGATCGTGTGGTGACGCAGCTGCTGGCGCGCCGACCCGACATCAAGCTCCTGTTCCTGGTCGGCTCGTGCCCGTCGGAAGTCATCAAGCTCGATCTGTCGCGCGCCGCGCTCCGCTTGTCGCAGCGGTTCTCGCCGGGCGTGCGCATCCTCAACTACTCGGGCAGCGGCATCGAGACCACCTTCACCCAGGGTGAAGACGCCTGTCTGGCGTCGCTGGTGCCGGAGCTTCCGGCGCAGACCGATACCAAGCCGTCGCTGCTGGTGATCGGTTCGCTCGCCGACGTGGTGGAAGATCAGTTCGCGCGGATGTTCGACGCGCTCGGCATCGGCAATGTCGCGTTCTTCCCGCCGCGCAAGTCGACCGCGCTGCCGAGCGTCGGGCCGAACACCAAGATCCTGATGGCGCAGCCATTCCTGCCCGACACCGTGCGGGCCCTGGAAGAGCGCGGCGCCAAGCGCCTCGCGGCGCCGTTCCCGCTCGGCGTCGAAGGCACCACCGGCTGGCTGCGTGCTGCGGCCGATGCGTTCGGTGTCGACCCGGCGAAGTTCGATCAAGTCACTGCGCCCAACCGCGCCCGCGCCGAGCGTGCGCTCGCTGCGTTCAAGAGCGAGCTGGGCGGCCGGCGTATCTTCTTCTTCCCGGATTCGCAGCTCGAGATTCCGCTGGCGCGCTTCCTGTCGCGTGAGCTGGACATGCAGCTCGTCGAAGTCGCGACGCCGTATCTGCACCGCGAGCAGCTCGCCGAAGAGCTCAAGCTGCTGCCGGCCGAAGTCGCGCTGACCGAAGGTCAGGACGTCGACGATCAGCTCGACCGCTGCCGCATCGCGCGTCCCGATATCGTGGTGTGCGGCCTCGGTCTCGCCAATCCGCTCGAAGCGGAAGGCATCACAACCAAATGGTCGATCGAACTCGTGTTCACCCCGATCCAGGGATACGAGCAGGCGGCCGATCTTGCTGAATTGTTCGCGCGGCCGCTGGTGCGGCGCGCCAAGTTGGTGGCCTGACCATGCAGCTCACCGTATGGACCTATGAAGGCCCTCCCCATGTCGGCGCGATGCGCGTTGCCACGGGTATGGAGCAATTGCACTACGTGCTGCACGCTCCGCAGGGCGACACCTACGCCGATCTGTTGTTCACGATGATCGAGCGCCGCAACAAGCGGCCGCCGGTGACCTACACGACGTTCGCCGCGCGCGATCTCGGCAAGGACACTGCCGAGCTGTTCATGAGCGCGGCCCGCAACGCCTATGCGCGCTTCAAGCCGCAGGCGATGATCGTCGGCGCATCCTGCACCGGCTCGCTGATTCAGGACGATCCGGGCGGTCTCGCCAAGTCGCTCGGCTTTTCGATTCCGGTGATTCCGATCGATCTGCCGGCGTATCAGCGCAAGGAAAACTGGGGCGCGTCCGAGACGTTCTATCAGCTGGTGCGCGCGATCGCCGGTCCGAAGGCGCCGCCGCCCGGCACCAAGCGCGCCGAGCGCGCGCCGGGCCAGCGTGCCAAGTGCAATCTGCTCGGGCCGACCGCGCTCGGCTTCCGTCATCGCGACGACATCACCGAGATCACCAAGCTGCTCGGTCAGCTCGGGATCGACGTCAACGTGGTGGCGCCGATGGGGGCGACACCGGCGGACCTGACCCGGCTCGGCGAAGCCGACTTCAACGTCGTGCTGTATCCGGAAGTGGCTTCGCAGGCAGCGTCCTGGCTGCAGCGGATCTTCCATCAGCCGTTCACCAAGACGATTCCGATCGGTGTCTCGGCGACCCGCGAATTCGTGCGCGAAGTCGCCGGCCTTGCCGGCGTCGATCCGGAGCCGGTGCTGGCGGCTGCTTCGACCCGGCTGCCGTGGTACTCGCATTCGGTCGACTCGACCTACCTGACCAACAAGCGCGTCTTCATCTTCGGCGATGCCACCCATGCGATCGCCTCGGCGCGGATCGCGTCGGAAGAACTCGGCTTCAAGGTGGTCGGGCTCGGCACTTACAGCCGTGAATTCGGCCGCGACGTCCGCGAGGCGGCGGCGAAGTACGGCGTCGAGGCGCTGATCACCGACGACTATCTCGAGGTCGAAGCCAAGGTTGCCGAACTGCATCCGGAGCTGGTGCTCGGCACCCAGATGGAGCGCCACATCGCCAAGCGCCTCGGCGTGCCCTGCGCGGTGATCTCGGCGCCGGTGCATGTCCAGGATTTCCCCGCGCGCTATGCGCCGCAGATGGGATTCGAAGGCGCCAATGTGATCTTCGACACCTGGGTCCATCCGCTGATGATGGGCCTCGAAGAGCATCTTTTGGCGATGTTCAAGGACGATTTCGAATTCAAGGACGGCGCGCTGCCGTCGCATCTCGGCACTGGCCACGCACCCGCTTCGGCGCCTGCTGTGGCGGAGGTCGCCGTTGCGCTGCCGCAAAGCGCGCCGGTTCTCGACGGTGCAGCATCTGAGCCGGCTCCGACCGCACCCGCCCCCACCGGGGCTGTGTGGGCACCGGAAGCCGAAAAGGAACTGCTGAAGATACCGTTCTTCGTCCGCGGCAAGGCTCGCCGGAATACCGAGCGCTTCGCCAACGAAAATGGTGTCGCAACCATTACTGTCGAGACCTTGTACGATGCCAAAGCGCACTTCGCCCGCTGACAAGACCCCGGTTCGGGTCGTCATCGTCACGCTGGACAGCCATTTGTCCGGTGCCGCCGCACGTGCTCGCAACGTGTTGCGGAAGGATTATCCAGGAATCGAGCTGACGGTGCACTCCGCCGACGAGTGGGGCAGCGACGGACACGCTTTGCAGCGCTGCCTCGCCGACATCGCCACCGGCGACATCATCATCGCCACCATGCTGTTCATGGACGATCACGTCCGTGCGGTGATGCCGGCGCTGCAGGCGCGGCGCACCGAATGCGACGCGATGGTGTGCTGCATGTCGGCCTCTGAGGTGGTGAAGCTCACCCACATCGGCAAGTTCGACATGAGCGCCGAAGCGCTCGGCATGATCAACTGGCTGAAGAAGCTGCGCGGCAAGAAGCACGAGGGCTCGGCCGGCAAGGGCGAGATGAAGATGCTGCGGCAGCTGCCGAAGCTGCTGCGCTTCGTCCCCGGCACCGCGCAGGACATGCGCGCCTACTTCCTGACGCTGCAGTACTGGCTGGCGGGCTGCGAGCAGAACATCGCCAACATGGTGCGGCTGCTGATCGACCGCTACGCCAACGGTCCGCGCAAGGGGCTGCGCGGCGTCGCCAAGGTCGAGCCGCCGCTCGAATATCCCGATATTGGCGTGTACCACCCGAAGATGAAGGGCCGGATCGCCGAGTCGGTCGATAAGCTGCCGACGGGCCCGTCCGAAGCCAAGGGCACGGTCGGCGTGCTGCTGCTGCGCTCCTATCTGCTCGCCGGCAATGCCGGGCATTATGACGGCATGCTGGAGACGTTCGAGGCCAAGGGCCTGCGGGTGATTCCGGTGTTCGCCTCGGGCCTCGATCAGCGCCCGGCGATCGAGCAGTTCTTCATCAAGAACGGCCGTCCCACGGTCGATGCAGTGGTGTCGCTCACCGGCTTCTCGCTGGTCGGTGGTCCCGCCTACAACGACTCCAAGGCGGCCGAAGACATCCTCGCCGCGCTCGACGTGCCGTATCTGTCGGCGCATCCGGTCGAGTTCCAGACGCTGGAGCAGTGGGCGACGTCCGATCGCGGCCTGATGCCGGTGGAAAGCACCATCATGGTGGCGATCCCCGAACTCGACGGCTGCTCCAACCCGATGGTCTATGGCGGCCGCTCCGACGGCGGCGACGTTGCCTGCCCGGGCTGCGAGAAGTTCTGCAAGTTCGAGCGCAACGAAAGCGGCGGCGACATGCATGTCTGCAGCGAGCGCGCCGAAATGCTGGCGTCGCGCACCGCCAAGCTGGTGGCGCTGCGCCGGAGCGAACGCAAGGACCGCAAGGTCGCTGCGGTGCTGTTCAACTTCCCGCCGAACGCCGGCAACACCGGCACCGCGGCGTTCCTCGGCGTGTTCGAGTCGCTCTACAACACGCTGAAGGCGATGAAGGCCGAAGGCTACACCGTCGAGGTCCCCGAAAGCGTCGACGCGCTGCGCGAGGCGATCATCAACGGCAATGCGGCACGGTTCGGCGCCAATGCCAACGTCCATGCCCGCGTGATGGCCGGTGATCACGTCAAGAACGAACGCTATCTGCGCGAGATCGAAGCGCAGTGGGGTCCGGCGCCCGGCAAGCAGCAGAGCGACGGTTCGTCGATCTTCATTCTCGGCGAGCGCTTCGGCAACGTGTTCGTCGGCGTGCAGCCGGCGTTCGGTTACGAAGGCGACCCGATGCGGCTGCTGTTCGAGAAGGGGTTTGCGCCGACGCACGCCTTCTCGGCGTTCTATCGCTGGATCAAGCAGGATTTCGGCGCCCACGCGGTGCTGCATTTCGGCACCCACGGCGCGCTGGAATTCATGCCCGGCAAGCAGACCGGCCTGTCCGGCACCTGCTGGCCCGACCGCATGATCGGCGATCTGCCGAACATGTATCTGTACGCCTCCAACAATCCGTCCGAAGGCGCGATCGCCAAGCGCCGCTCGGCCGCGACGCTGGTCAGCTACCTGACGCCGCCGGTCGCGCATGCCGGCCTGTATCGCGGGCTGCTCGAACTGAAGTCGTCGCTCGAGCGCTGGCGCGGGCTGACGCCGGAGGAAGAGACCGAGCGCGCTAATCTCGCGACGCTGGTGCAGGCGCAGGCCGCGGGCCTCGACCTCGCCCCGGCCGAGCCGGCCTGGACCGCCGAGGAAGCGGGCGACACCATCGCCAAGCTCGCCGACGCCGTGCTCGAGATGGAATACGCGCTGATCCCGCACGGCCTCCATGTCGTCGGCAACGTGCCGTCCGAAGAGGAGCGGGTCGAGACGCTGGAAGCCGTCGCCGATGCGATGCACGGCAAGCGCCCCGACAAGGCCCTGCTCGAAGCGCTGGTGCGCGGCGGCCATCCCGAACATCTGTCGGGCAATGGTCCGGAAGCGCAGGCCAATCTCGACATGCTCAAGGAGCTCGTCGGGATCGACAAGCTGCTCGCCGAGGATCACGAACTCGCCGCGATCCTGCGCGCGCTCGACGGCAAGTTCATCCGTCCGGCGCCGGGCGGCGACCTGCTGCGCACGCCTCAAGTGCTGCCGACCGGCCGCAACCTGCACGGCTTCGATCCGTTCCGGATTCCGTCGGCCTACGCGCTGCAGGACGGCGCCAAGCAGGCGCAGCGGCTGATCGACAAGCACATCGCCGAGGGCAATCCGCTGCCCGAGACGGTCGCGATCGTGCTGTGGGGCACCGACAACCTCAAGAACGAAGGCGCGCCGATCGGCCAGGCCCTGGCGCTGATGGGTGCACGGCCGCGGTTCGACGGCTACGGCCGTCTCGCCGGCGCCGATCTGATCCCGCTGGAAGAACTCGGGCGGCCGCGCATCGACGTGATCATCACCATGTCGGGCATCTTCCGCGACCTGCTGCCGCTGCAGATCAAGCTGCTCGCCGAAGCCGCATTCATGGCGGCGAGCGCCGAGGAGCCGGCCGAGCAGAACTTCATCCGCAAGCATTCGCTGGCCTATCAGGCCGCGCACAACTGCGACATGGAGACAGCCTCGCTGCGGGTGTTCGGCAATGCCGACGGCGCCTACGGCTCCAACGTCAACCATCTGGTCGAGAACAGCCGCTGGGAAGACGAGGACGAGCTCGCCGAGACCTATACCAAGCGCAAGAGCTTCGCTTACGGCCTCAAGGGCCAGCCGGTGCAACACGCCGAGCTGCTCAAGAGCGCGCTCGCCGACGTCGATCTGGCTTATCAGAACCTCGACTCGGTCGAACTCGGCGTCACCACGGTCGATCACTACTTCGACACGCTCGGCGGCATCAGCCGCGCGGTGCGCAAGGCGAAGGGTGGCCAGGCCGCGCCGGTCTATATCGGCGACCAGACCCGCGGCGCCGGCACGGTGCGCACGCTGTCGGAGCAGGTCGCACTCGAAACTCGCACGCGGATGCTGAATCCGAAGTGGTACGAGGGCATGCTCAAGCATGGCTACGAAGGCGTGCGTCAGATCGAAGAGCACGTGACAAATACTATGGGCTGGTCGGCAACCACGGGCGAAGTCGCCCCCTGGGTGTACAAGCAGCTCACCGAGACCTTCGTGCTCGATCCTGAAATGCGGGCACGCCTCGCCGCGCTCAATCCGGTAGCCTCGGCGAAAGTCGCCAACCGCCTGATCGAAGCGCACGAACGCAACTACTGGTCTCCGGACCCGGAAATGCTCGAGACCCTGCGCAAGGCAGGCGAAGAGCTCGAGGATCGCCTGGAAGGCGTGGGAGTGGCCGCATGAACATCCTGACTGATCCCAACAAGCTGAAGACCTCGGGCTGCGCCGACGTCAACGCGTCGAAATGCGCCGAGGGCGACGGCGAGGGCAGTGTCCAGGTCCAGCTCGACCCCAACCTCAACATCGGCACCGCCAAGGTGTTTTCGATCTACGGCAAGGGCGGTATCGGCAAGAGCACGACCTCGTCGAACCTGTCGGTGGCGTTCTCCAAGCTCGGCAAGCGCGTGCTGCAGATCGGCTGCGATCCGAAGCACGACTCGACCTTCACGCTCACCAAGAAGCTGATGCCGACGGTGATCGACGTCCTGGAGTCGGTGAACTTCCACTCCGAGGAGCTGCGCCCCGAAGACTTCGTGTTCGAGGGCTACAACGGCGTGATGTGCGTCGAGGCGGGCGGTCCGCCGGCCGGCACCGGCTGCGGCGGCTACGTCGTCGGCCAGACTGTCAAGCTGCTCAAGGAGCATCATCTGCTCGAAGATACCGACGTGGTGATCTTCGACGTGCTCGGTGACGTGGTGTGCGGCGGCTTCGCCTCGCCGCTGCAGCATTCCGAGCGGGCGATGATCGTCGCCGCCAACGATTTCGATTCGATCTTCGCCGCCAACCGCATCGCCGCGGCGATCCAGGCGAAGTCGAAGAACTATGCCGTGCGTCTGGCGGGAGTGATTGCCAATCGCAGCCGCGAAACCGACCAGATCGACAAGTTCGGCGAGCGCACCGGCATCAAGCGCGTCGCGCATCTGCCGGATCTGGATGTCATCCGAAAGAGCCGTCTGAAAAAGATGACGCTTTTTGAGATGGATCACACCCCAGAAATTGAAGCTGTGCAAAATGAGTATCTTCGGCTCGCGACGGATTTGTGGGAGGCGAAGGAACCCCCGGTCCAGGGCAAGCCGCTGAAGGATCGCGACATCTTTGATCTCTTGGGATTTGATTGATGGCGTTGGGCAGCTACATCGAGCGTCGCGGCGAGCTTGAAACCTATTTCGATCGCACCGCGGCCGACACCTGGGCCAAGCTGACGTCGGACGCTCCCGTCAGCGGCATTCGCGCCACCGTGCGCGCCGGCCGCGACGAAATGCGCAACACGCTGCTGTCGTGGCTTCCAGCCGACATGACCGGCACCCGGCTGCTCGACGCCGGTTGCGGCACCGGCGCGCTGTCGATTGAGGCGGCGCGGCGCGGCGCCAAGATCGTTGCGATCGATCTGTCGCCGACGCTGGTGGCGGTGGCGCGCGAGCGTCTGCCGGCCGACATCGATCCGGCCGCGATCGACTTCCGCTCCGGCGATATGCTCGACCCCGAACTCGGCGAGTTCGATTTCGTGGTCGCGATGGATTCGCTGATCCACTACCTGCCGCACGACATCTGCCGCATGCTGGCGACGCTGGCATCGCGCACCCGGCAGTCGATGGCGGTGACGTTCGCGCCGAAGACCCCACTGCTGACGCTGATGCATTTCGTCGGCGGCTTCTTCCCGCGCGCCGACCGTGCGCCGGCGATCGAACCGATCAGCGAAAAGACACTGCGCAGCCTGGTGGCCGAAGAGCCGCTGCTGGCGCAATGGCAGCCCGGCCGCACCCATCGGGTGTCGTCCGGCTTCTACACCTCGCAGGCCTTGGAGATGGTTCGACGATGAGCCAAGTGGCGGCGACATTGGCGAAGGGCTGGATGCGTCTCGGGACGCGTTTCCTGCCGTTCGCTGACGCGGCGACGAAGGAGCTTCCGCTCGGTCGTCTGCTGCGTCTGTCGCTGTTTCAGGTCTCGGTCGGCGCTTCGATCGTTCTTCTCAACGGCACCCTCAACCGGGTGATGATCGTCGAGCTCGGCGTCACCACGCTGCTCGTCTCGCTGATGGTGTCGCTGCCTCTGGTGTTCGCGCCGTTCCGCGTGCTGATCGGCTTCAAGTCCGACCATCACCGCTCGGTGCTCGGCTGGCGCCGCGTGCCGTATATCTGGATGGGCACGCTGCTGCAGTTCGGCGGCTTCGCCATCATGCCGTTCGCGCTGCTGGTGCTGTCGGGCGAGGGCGCTTATCCGGCGGTGTACGGTCAGTTCGGCGCCGCGCTGGCGTTCCTGCTGGTCGGCGCCGGCCTGCACACCACTCAGACAGCCGGTCTCGCACTCGCCACCGACATCGCGCCGGAAGATTCGCGGCCGCGGGTGGTGGCGTTTCTGTATGTGATGCTGCTGATCGGCATGACCGGCAGCGCCGTGATCTTCAGCGAGCTGCTGCGCGACTTCAGCGAGCTCAAGCTCATTCAGGTGATTCAGGGCGTGGCGGTGGTGCAGCTGCTGCTGAACATCGTCGCGCTGTGGAAGCAGGAAGCCCGTAACCCGACGCTGACTTCGGCCTCGCGGCTGCGTCCGCAGTTCGGCGAGTCGTGGGCGCAGTTCCGTGCCGCCGGCGGCTCGACCCGGATGCTGGTTGCGGTGGCGCTCGGCACTGCCGGCTTTTCGATGCAGGACATTCTGCTGGAGCCGTTCGGCGCCCAGGTGCTGCAACTCACCGTCGGTCAGACCACCGCGCTCACGGCTTTCTTCGCGATCGGCACGCTGGGCGGCTTTGCGCTGTCGGCGCGGATGCTCGGCCGCGGCGGCGATCCGTATCGCCTTGCTGGGCTCGGCGCGATGATCGGCATGTTCGCTTTCGCGGCGGTGGTGATGTCGGCGCCGGCGCAGTCGGTGCTGCTGTTCCGCGCCGGCACGGCGCTGATCGGCTTCGGCGGCGGATTGTTTGCGGCCGGCACGCTGACGGCGGCGATGGCCGTTGCGTCCGGTAGCGATTCGGGAATGGCGCTCGGTACGTGGGGCGCAGTGCAGGCGACCGCTGCCGGCGGCGGCATCCTGCTCGGCGGCGGCATTCGCGACGCCGTCGCTTCGCTCGCCAGTGACGGCATGCTCGGTGCCGTGCTGTCGGGGCCGGCAATCGGTTACTGCTTCGTTTACTACATCGAGATCGCGTTGCTGTTTGCAACGCTTGTTGCGGTCGGTCCGCTCGTGCGCACGACACGAACGAACTACGCGCAGTCGTCAGCCAAATTCGGCCTTGCCGAATTTCCAGGTTAACTAAGAGGAAGGGGTCTGTCCCATGCAACCCGGAGCGTATTTGGACTTAGCACAGGTTACCCTGTACGTATTTTGGATCTTCTTCGCTGGCTTGCTGTTCTACTTGCGCCGGGAAGATAAGCGCGAGGGCTATCCGCTGGTCGCCGATGCCGGCACCGGCACCCGCCTGGCGAAGATCGGCGTGCCTGCGCCGCCGGATCCGAAGACCTACCTGCTGCGTGGTGGCGCGACCAAGACCGTGCCGTCGACCAGCAACGATCGCCCGAACGTGGCGCTCGCTCCGTCTGCGCCGTGGCCCGGTGCGCCGTTCGTTCCGACCGGCAATCCGTTCGCCGATGGCGTTGGCCCGGGCTCCTACGCTCAGCGCGCCGACGTGCCGGAACTCGGCCTCGACAACCTGCCGATCATCGCGCCGCTGCGCGCCGCGAAGGGCATGTTCCTCGACCCGCGTGACCCGAACCCGGTCGGCATGTCGGTCGTCGGCTGCGACGGCGTGGTCGGTGGTACGGTGACCGAGGTGTGGGTCGACCGCGCCGAAGTGATCGCCCGCTACCTCGAAGTCGAGGTCGCCAAGAGCCGTAAGCGCGTTCTGCTCCCGGTGCCGTTCGCGCTGATCAACGACCCATTCGGCAAGGTGTCCGTCGACGCCATCCGCGGCGATCAGTTCGCCGGCGTCCCGACCACCTCGAAGAGCGATCAGGTCTCGAAGCTCGAAGAAGACAAGATCTGCGCGTACTACGGCGCCGGCACTCTCTACGCCACGCCGATGCGTTCGGAGTCGATCGTATGACCGACAGCCCCAGCCAGTTTCGTGAGCTTCCGTCGCCCTTGCCGGAGGGAGAGCGCGTTATCTGGCAGGGGAAGCCGACCTATAAAGGGTTGGCCATCAGGTCCTTCCACATGCGGGCCGTGGCGATTTATTTCGTCCTGCTGATCGCGTGGAAGGCCTGGTCGAACTGGTCGAACGGCCAGTCGCCGGCGGAAGCATTGACGTCCGCGTCGATGCTTCTGATCCCGGCGGCTGCCGGTCTCGGCCTGCTCTCACTGCTCGTCTGGCTGTTCCGCCGGGCGACCTGCTACACCATCACCTCAAAGCGCGTGCTGCTTCAGATGGGCGTGGCGCTGCCGATCACGATCAACATCCCGTTGACCCGGATCGCCAACGCCGACCTCCGCCAGAATCGTGACGGCAGCGGCGATATCCCCCTGCGGGTCATCGACGACAAGCGCGCATCCTACGTGTTGCTGTGGCCGCATGTGCGGCCCTGGTACATCAACAATCCGGAGCCGATGCTCAACTCGGTCCCGGACGTCGCCGCAGTCGCTGCCAAACTCACCGAAGCGGTGAAGGCGCAGACCGACAGCTCCGCGGTGGCGATCGTACAATCCACCAGTAGCGGCCCAGAAGACGGTCCGCTGCCAAGTCCAACCGCACCGGCAGTAGCCTAAACGGAGATCGAGATGAGCGAGGCCGCGCACAATCTCAATGTTCCGAAGGGCGCTTTGATCGCGGCTGCGGCGGTCGTGTTGTTCACGATTGCCGTGGCGGCAACCGCCCGACTGACCGGGGTCGGTCATTCCCGAATGACCCCTCCGGCGATGGTCGAAAGCCTCGACCTGAACTTCGAAGACAGTCCCGACGGCGCCGTGCTCGTGTATCGGACTTCCGATCGCAGCTTGGTGAAGTCGTTGCAGCCGGGTCAGTCCGGCTTCGTCCGCGTGGTGTTGCACGGGCTGGCGCGCGAGCGTCAACTCGCCGGCGTCGGCTCGCAGCCGTCGTTCAAGCTCGCCCGCTACGTCAACGGTCAGTACACGCTGACCGATCCGGTCACCAACAAGGTGATCGATCTCAACGCGTTCGGCGCCGACAATCTGCGCGCCTTTTCGCAGTTGATGCCCGCCGGCAACGGCACCGATCAAACCACCTCCAATAATGAGATCCTCAACGAGAAGGGCGCTTCGAAATAAGCATGTTCGGACTAGGGAAACGCACGAGCTTCGACGTCCCCTGCACGGTCGAGATCGAACAGACCTCGGAAACCCTGCATGCGCACGTCACTCTCGACGGCGACATCGAAATCGGACCTGGCGACGAAGTCCTGGTTCATGATGCGCCGACCCACGTCGACTTCGGCGAACGTTTGGTAGTTCGTCGCACCGCAACCGTGGTCCGTGCCGGTCTTCTCGACAAGATTCGTGCGCGGTTCGAAGGCTACCGTGAACTGACCGAACTGTACGAAGTCAGCTTTTCGACCGGGAGGGTACAATGATTCCAATGGAGGGTGGCGCCCAAGGCGCGCTGCGAACGCGGCCGGACATCAAGGGCAGCGTCGACAGCCTCAACATCGCCAAGCAAGATACCATCCTGACGCCGCGGTTCTACACGACCGATTACGCGGCGATGGACAAGCTCGACGTCAGTCTGGTGCGGGCCGAATGGACCGCGATGATGAACGAGCTGCGTGCCGACTATAACAAGTCGCACTTCAAGAAGACCGACGAGTTTCTGAACAGCGACCTCGACAAGCTGCCGCCCGAGCTGCGCGCCGAGTTCAAGGACTTTCTGGTGTCGTCGCTGACGGCCGAGTTCTCCGGCTGCGTGCTCTACGCCGAAATCAAGAAGCGGATCAAGAACCCGGAGATCCGCGAACTGTTCGGCCTGCTCAGCCGCGACGAAGCCCGCCATGCCGGCTTCATCAACGAGATCCTCAAGGATCACGGCATCGGCGTCGACCTGTCGTTCCTGACCAAGGTCAAGAAGTACACCTACTTCCGGCCGAAGTTCATCTTCTACGCGACCTATCTGTCGGAGAAGATCGGCTACGCCCGCTACATCACGATCTATCGCCAGATGGAGCGCCATCCGGAGCTCCGCTTCCACCCGATCTTCAAGTGGTTCGAGCGTTGGTGCAACGACGAGTTCCGGCACGGCGAGGCGTTCGCGCTCCTGATGCGCGCCGATCCGTCGCTGCTGTCCGGCGTCAACAAGCTGTGGATCCGGTTCTTCCTGCTCGCGGTGTTCGCCACGATGTATGTGCGCGACCACATGCGCCCGGCGTTCTATGAGGCGCTCGGGGTCGATGCCACCGACTACGGCATGCAGGTGTTCCGCATCACCACCGAGATCTCCAAGCAGGTCTTCCCGGTGACGATCAATCTCGACGACCCGCGTTTTCTCCAGAACCTCGAGCGGCTGCGGATCGCCGCGGAGAAGATCGACAAGAGCCACCGCCAGGGCCTGCTCGGCAAGTTGAAGCGGCCGTTCTACGCCGCCTCGGCGGCGCTGGCATTCGGCCGGCTGTTCCTGCTGCCGGCCAAGCGTAACGAACTGCCGCGCGTCATCGGCCTGCGTCCGGCGTGGTGAGGGGGACGGTGTGATGGTCCGCTACCTCGGCCCACCGGTC
>NZ_QUML01000260.1:0-379 GCF_010907025.1 Rhodopseudomonas sp. BR0G17
GGCGTTTCTCTTCCGAGGGCTTTTTCGCTTCGAGTTGACCGGGAGGCGCGACCGGAGGCGCAGCCGCAGGCGCTATTGCCGGCGAGGCTGGAGCGGGCTCGGCAGCGACGATCGATGCTGTTGGCTGCGGCGGAGCTGCAGCGGGAGGTGGTTCGATTGCACCCCATTTTCTGGCGGGGGCGACGGTGCCGTTCGGTTTGGCCTCGACCGCGGGCATGGCTGGTGCAGTCGAAACGGCTGGTGCCGCCGGCTTGGCGGGGATTTCCGGTAAAGATGCGGCAGCTCCCAACCGATCCATTGGGGTGTCGGCAGCGGCGGCCGGCGGTTTGCCGTTCCCGGTCGGCTCGCGGGCAATTGAGCCGGTGACTGAATCGAGACC
>NZ_QUML01000026.1:0-75415 GCF_010907025.1 Rhodopseudomonas sp. BR0G17
CCCCGACCCCTCCCCGCAAGGGGGAGGGAGGTTCAGGCCGGCGCTGCGAGGATTGGACACCCATCATGGCCGCCTACGGTCTCTATACCCACATCGCCGCCAACAAGACCCGGTCGGTCGTGCTGCTGATCGGTCTGTTCGTGCTGGTGTATGTGCTGGTCTATGCCGGCGCGCTGATCGCCGAGGTGGTGATCGATGGCGAACGCACGGTGCCGGACTATCTGCGCGCCGCCACCGCTGACCTGATCAAGGCGGCGCCGTTCGCCACCATCGGCGCGGCGCTGTGGATCGTGATCGCCTATTTCTTCCACCAGAAGCTAATCGACGCCGTGACCGGCGGCCATACGGTGACGCGGGCCGAGCAGCCGCGGCTCTACAATCTGCTCGAGAACCTGTGCATCTCGCGCGGCATTCCGATGCCGAAGCTGAAGATCATGGACAGCGAAGCGCTGAACGCCTTCGCCAGCGGCCTCAATCCCAAGCAATACGCCGTCACGGTGACGTCGGGGCTGGTCGAGCGGCTCGACGATGCCGAACTCGAAGCGGTGCTGGCGCACGAGCTGACCCACATCAGGAACGGCGACGTGCAGTTGATGGTGATCGCGGTGATCATCGCCGGAGTCGTCGGGTTCTTCGGCGAGTTGATGTTCCGGCTGTTCTTCCAGGGCGGGGTACGGATCGGCGGCGGCTGGTCGGGCGGCGGCTCGTCGTCGTCCTCTTCCTCCTCGTCGTCGGGCGATCGCAAGAGCGGCGGCGGCGCGATCATCGTGGTGATCCTGGCGATCGTGCTGATCCTGCTGGCCTGGCTGCTGTCGCAGGTGGTGAAGCTGGCGCTGTCGCGGTCGCGCGAATTCCTCGCCGACGCCGGCTCGGTGGAACTGACCAAGAATCCGGATGCGATGATCTCCGCACTGCGCAAGATCGAGAACCGCGGCGAACTGCCCGGCGCGACCTCGGCGGTGATGGAGATGTGCGTCGACAATCCGCGCTCCGGCTTCTCCGATCTGTTCGCCACCCACCCTTCGGTCGAGGCCCGGGTCGACGCGCTGGTGAAGTTCGCCGGCGGACACTACCAGCCGCCGCTGCCCGCTTTGCCGGCGGAGCAGGATGACAATGACACCGCCGCCGAGCCTGAGGGTTCGACGGTCGATGGTGAAGCGCCAGCTTCCGCCGAGCCGACGCACGGACCTTGGAGCGACACGCCCGCGCCGGCGCCGAAACCATCGCTGCTGCGCGGGCCTTGGGGCCGGCGCGGCTGACCGCCCCAAATCAGCGGCACCGCCTCGCATCTGAACGATTTTGTTGAGGACCCGTCGGCGTCATTGCCCGACCGATTGAATTATCCCTTGTTTCTGCCATGTTCGCGCCCAAAGCAGAGGTCTGCACCTTGGCCGGCACGGCCGCGGTGGGGGATCGAACCGGCCGGTAAAGGAATCTCATGGCGAAGCCAGCAGTGATCGTCGTCGGCGCAGACAAGGGCGGCGTGGGCAAAACCACGGTGTCGCGCACCCTGCTCGACTATTTCAGCGCCAACAACGTCCCGACCCGCGCCTTCGACACCGAGTCGCCGCGCGGCACGCTGAAGCGCTTCCATCCCGACATCACCGAGATCGTCGACATGACGTCGACGGCCGACCAGATGAAGATCTTCGACACGCTGAACTCGGCGGTGCCGTCGGTGACCGTGATCGACGTCCGCGCCGGCCTGTTGTCGCCGGCGCTGGCTTCTCTGCGCGACATCGGCTTCCTCGATGCGGCGCGCTCCGGCCAGATCACCTTCGCGGTGTTCCATATTCTCGGCCCGTCGATCGCCTCGCTCGACGAAATCGCCGAGACCGCCAACTTCATGATCGGCGCGAAGTACTTCCTGACGAAGAACTTCATCAACAACACCAGCTTCTTCGAGTGGGACCAGGCGACCTACAATTCGTACTTCCACCGCATCAAGGACGCCACCGAGCTGACGATTCCGAAGCTCAACGAAATGGCGTACGAGCAGGTCGAAGTGTCGTCGGTGCCGTTCCTGAAGTTCGTCGCCAACAAGGGCGTCAGCGGCGAGCCGGCCAACTACTCCTTCGTGCTGCGCGGCTATGTCCGGCATTGGCTCGCCAATGTCTGGAGCGAGTTCGACCGGATCAAGCTGACCGACATCGTCGGCAAGGACAAGAACGGCCGCGGCACCCCGGTGACCGACGAGCCGGGCGAGAAATAGTTCGCACCGCTGAGGAATCCGGCTATATCGGACGGCCCTCCCCGACCGATACAGCCTGATGTCGCGCACTCCGGTTTACATCGTCTGTTCGCCGCGCCCGTTCGTCGGCAAGACCCTGATCGCCCGCGTGCTCACCGAATATCTGCTGCTGCAGCGCGGCTCGGTGCTGGCGTTCGACATCAACGTCAAAGAGCCGTCGCTGCTCGACTATCTGCCGCGCGTCACCGAGACCGCGCAGGTCGACGATACCTTCGGCAAGATGGCGCTGATGGATCGGCTGATCCTGAACGACGGCCTCGCCAAGGTGATCGACCTCGGCTTCCACGCCTTCGACGAGTTCTTCGACACCTTCGCCGAGATCGGCTTCATCAAGGAAGCGGTGCGGCGGCAGGTGGCACCGGTGGTGCTGTTCCTCGCCGACACCGACCGCAATTCGGCGCGGGCCTATGACCACCTGCAGGATATCGTGCCGCCGCGGCAGCTGATCACCATTGACAACGAGCACATCCTGCTCGGCGAGCTGCCGGCGGTGTACGCCCACGGCCGGGTGATGCGGATCCGCGGGCTGCCGCCGTTCCTGAAGACCTATATCGACCGTGTGAACTTCTCGTTCACCGGCTACCTGCGCGCCGAGCCGGACGCCTCCACCGAACTCAACCAGTGGATCCGCACCAACTACACGACCTTCCGCGCGCTCGAGCTGGAGCTGACGCAGGGACGGTAGCGCTGCAGTCGCAGCCCCACGGACAACCTGCTCTTCCCCGCAGATGACCTGCTCCCTCGCCACCATAGGCGAGCCTTCTTTGCAGTATTGCAGCGGGAGCGTTCATCCCCGATCTCGCCTTGCAGCCGGCGGGCTCCCTCGCCCCGCTCTTGCGGGGAGAGGGCTGGAGTGAGGGGCTGCGGCTTTCCAGCGGATGCCGCAGCTTACTGATATGCAGTGCCTGGCCCCTCACCCGGATTGCTGCGCAATCCGACCTCTCCCCGCATGGCGGGGAGAGGTTAAGTCAATGCCCTTCGAACGCGACCAGGGTGCGGACCGGGACGCCCATGGCGCGGATCTTGGCGGCGCCGCCAAGCTCCGGCAGGTCGATTACGAAACAGGCCGCGACGACTTCGGCGCCGATCTGGCGGAGCAGCTTGATGGCGCCTTCGGCAGTGCCGCCGGTCGCGATCAGGTCGTCGACCAGGATCACCTTCTCGCCGGGCTTCAGCGCGTCGACGTGGATCTCGATGATGTCGGTGCCGTATTCCAGCGCGTATTCCATCGACACGCAGGTATGCGGCAGCTTGCCCTTCTTGCGGATCGGCACGAAGCCTGATGAGACCTGATGGGCGATCGCGCCGCCGATGATGAAGCCGCGTGCCTCGATGCCCGCCACCTTGTCGATCTTCGAACCCGCCCAGGGCTGCACCAGCTCGTCGATCGCCCGGCGGAACGCCCGCGGTTCGCCGAGCAGCGTGGTGATGTCGCGGAAGATGATGCCAGGCTTGGGATAATCCGGAATCGCCCGGACGCTGGCTTTCAAATCGTTTGCAAACTCGGGGGTCATCGGCGCGGGTCTTTCGTTACGGATGGGCGCAATTCGTCATCGGAAGGCGGGAGGCGCAATCGGGCAATTCGGCTGAGTTACCGCCGGGGGTGGTAGCAGAGCTCCCCCGGCGGGCCTTCGATCTGGATCAATCGGCGCCGCAGGCCATTTGGCCTAGACTGGCTGGCCGAGCCGGAAGGCGTTTTCGACGATCCGCAGCCCGACCTCGCCGCCGAGCGACATCAGCGACTCGGGGTGGAATTGTACGCCGCCGACCGGCAGGGTCTTGTGCTCGATCGCCATCGCGATGCCGTCGTCGGTGGAGGCGGTGACGGTCAGATCCTTCGGCATGTCGCGCATGTCGACATACAGCGAATGGTAGCGGCCGATCGTGACTTCGTTGGGCAGCCCGCGCATCAGCGTGCCGCCGCGCACCTGGATCCGCGACGGCCGGCCATGCGCCGGCTGCGCCAGCTGGCCGAGCGTGCCGCCGAAATATTCGCCCATCGCCTGGACGCCGAGGCAGACGCCGAAGATCGGCAGATTCTTGGCAAGCGCGGCGTCGATCGTGTCCTTGATCTTGAAGTCCTCCGGCCGGCCGGGGCCGGGCGACAGCACCAACAGATCGTAGGCGTTTTCGGCCAGCATCTTCAGGCCGTGGACATAGCGCACCACGGTGACCTGGGCGCCGACCTGGCGGAAGTAATCCGCCAGCAT
The DNA here is from genome assembly GCF_010907025.1 of Rhodopseudomonas sp. BR0G17. NCBI lineage: Bacteria > Pseudomonadati > Pseudomonadota > Alphaproteobacteria > Hyphomicrobiales > Nitrobacteraceae > Rhodopseudomonas > Rhodopseudomonas sp. BR0G17. The sequence continues at coordinate 4,462 of NZ_QUML01000026.1, forward strand.
GTGCACGAAGCTGTCGTCGTGGTCGACCAACAGCACCTTCTTGCCCGAGCCGGTGGCATCCGGCGCTACCGCCGACAGCGGCTTAGCCGGATCGCCGCGCAGCGCCTGGAACAGCGCCGCGGCTTTGACCTGGCATTCCTTGTCTTCCGCCACCGGATCGGAATCGAACAGGCAGGTGGCGCCGACGCGAACTTCGGCGAGGCCGTCTTTCATCCGGATGGTGCGGATGGTGAGGCCGGTGTTGATCGAGCCGTCGAAGCCGACCACGCCGAACGCGCCAGCGTACCAGCGGCGGGGGCTGCGCTCGTTGTCCTCGACGAACTGCATCGCCCACAGTTTCGGCGCACCGGTGACCGTCACCGCCCAGGCGTGGGTGAGGAAGGCATCGAGCGCGTCGAAGCCCGGCCGCAGCATGCCTTCGACATGGTCGACGGTATGGAACAGCTTCGAATAGGTCTCGATCTGGCGGCGCGCCAAAACTTTGATCGTGCCCGGCACGCAGACCCGCGCTTTGTCGTTGCGGTCGACGTCGGTGCACATGTTCAGCTCGAACTCGTCTTTCTCCGAGTTCAGGAGCTTCTGGATCTGCTCGGCGTCGCTGATCGCGTCGCTGCCGCGGGCGATAGTGCCGGAGATCGGGCAGGTCTCGATCCGGCGGCCGTCGGAACGCACGAACATTTCCGGCGAGGCCGACACCAGGAATTCGCCGTCGCCGAGATTCAGCAGGCCGCCATAGGGCGACGGATTGATCCGGCACAGCCGCTTGAACACTTCGGCCGGCGACCGCTCACACGGTTCGCCGAACAGCTGGCCCGGCACCGCCTCGAACAGGTCGCCGCGGGCGAACGCCGCGCGGGCCTTCTCGACCACCTTGGGATAGTCGCCCGGGGCATGATCGGCGAAGCCCTGCCGGCCGGTCTGGGTATAGACGCTCTCGGCGGTTTCGTTCGGCAGTCCGGCGGTGGACTGGCCCTTCCAGGCAAATTCATACGAGATGCTGACGCCGCGGCCGGTGGCGCGGTCATAGGCCAGCAGGCGATCCGGCACGTACAGCACGATGTCGCGCTGGTCGGCCTCACGGGCTCGCTTCTGCTTCAGGTCCTCGAACTGGAACACAAGGTCGTAGGCGAAGGCGCCGTACAGGCCGAGCATCGGATCGGCTGGCGAGGCGAAGGCGGCGACGACGGCGCGCACCAGCGAGATCGCGCTGGCGCGGCGGGTGCGCTGCTCCTCATCGACCGGCGCTTCGCCGCGGACGATATGGCCCCTGATTTTGGTGGCGCAGGCCTGCTCGACGACGACGCAGGGCTCCTCAAGCTTGTCGGACAGGAACGCAATCAGCACCCGGCCGCGCGGATTGAGCGCCTCGATGGTGAATTTCTCGGCCTGGGTGGTGAGCGCCAGCGGCGGATCGGCAAAGCCGAGGTCGAAGCTCTCGTAGCGGCCCGGCACGGTCGTGCCGGACGACAGCATCACGCCGCGGCGATGATCGAGCAGGTCGATCAGCTCGTCGAGCGCCTGACCGCCGGTGAAAGGCTGGGCGCTGCGCGTCACCGCGAGGCCCGTGGCGGTCTTGTAGTCGCTGGTCGCGGGAAGCGAGAAAACGGTCCTGTTCATGGCATCCTCTTAAGCAACTTGCCGGAGGAACGCCACACAGGACAAACGAAAGCCGCCTCGCGTGGCGGCCTCAGGACGATCGGAAATTAACGGGATCGCACGGCCACCTCTGGTCAGGAGGTGCGCCACCAACGACGTCTAAGCAGCGGGGTCGGGCGGAACGTGCGCATGGATCGGAGACGACCACTGCGGCCGTGCGGAGTCAAGGGGCTGCGGACGCCGCGGGATTGCGACCAAAGCAGCAGGTCGCGGGGCGAGATCTAGGCTAATTTGGTCCAGCCGGCAGGGGCCAACCGATGAAGGTTCGAGACGTCATTCTGCTGATCGAAGCCGACGGGTGGATCCACATCGCCACCCGAGGAAGTCACCGGCAGTTCAAGCATCCCTGGAAGCCTGGCCGGGTCACCATCGCCGGCAAACCATCCGACGATCTTGCTCCGGGCACGTTTGCCAGTATCCTGAAACAGGCTGGTTTGAAGGAGCAGCGCTGATGCGCTACGCGGTGGTGATCGAAAAAGCAGAGGGCAACTACTCTGCCTATGTGCCTGATCTGCCCGGCTGTGTGGCCACCGGCGACAGCGTCGCTGCCGTCGAAATTGAGATCCGCGAAGCGATCCGGTTTCACATCGAGGGCCTGAAGGAAGACGGCCTGCCCGTCCCTGCTCCAACCAGTCTGGCGGAGTACGTCGAGACATAACCGGTTTTGGCTTTAGGAACGCCCCCGCGGGTTCGGCGTTCTCCTTGCGCATGCCGGGTGACAACCGGCCGCAACGGGGACGGCGGACGTGGCTCATTTTGCCGGTTTCTGGCCACGACACCAACGCATCGGTACGCGCTGACGCCTAACCCGTTCCCGGCATGCATCCTTTAAGGTAGTTACTTCCTTGGGTCACCGTGGGGACAACGGCGACAACTTCCTGCCATCGCAATCACGCCGTATTCGCACGCAACTTCCGCCCCAATCGGAAGATCGGATTTCGGTTCCGTGACGTGTCGACTATCAGTGAGTGACCCGATGCCGAGCAGACTGGATCAACAGATCGACCGGATCGTCGCCGAAAACGGCGGCAGCCTGCATGACGCGCTGCGCGCGCTGATGCAGGTCAACGAACATCTCGAGGCGGAATTGGAAAGGCTGCGCGCCGTGATGGTGTACAGCCAGGCCTGTGCCGACGGTCAATCGCTGCACTAAGCGATCGTGGCAAGCGCCCTGCACCGGGCGCGCTCCCTCACGCCTTCTTCAAGAACTCCGTGCGCAGCACCAGGCCCTTGATCTTGTCCGTGCGGCCTTCGATTTCGTCTTCGCTGTCGGTGAGGCGAATGCCGCGGATCATCGTGCCGCGCTTCAGCACGGTCGACGAGCCCTTCAGCTTCAGGTCCTTGATAAGGGAGACGTTGTCGCCATCGGCGAGCAGCGCGCCGTTGCAGTCCCTGACTTCGATGCTCATGTCGGTTCCTCGTTTCGGTGGCGCAAGCCAAAGCAGGAATGCGGCGTTCGCGCAATGCCGCGGCGGGTGCATCCAAATGAAAAGCGCGAGGCGGATCGCTCCGCCTCGCGCTTGGTGTTGAAGCCGAAAAGCTCAGAACCGGTAGGTGATGCCGGTGCCGATCAGCCACGGATCGAGGTTGACCTTGCCGGTGATCGGGGTGCCGTTCGCCAGTGTGCCGCTCCACTCGGGGCGCAGCCACAGCTTCTTGACGTCGACGTTGATGCCCCAATGCTGGTCGATCATGTAGTCGAAACCGATCTGCACCGCCGGCGCAAACGCGTCCTTGAGGTGGCTGTCGATCACGGTGCAGCAGGCCGCGCTCTGGCTGAAGAAGAAGGTGTAGTTCACACCGGCGCCGACATACGGCTTGAACGCGCCGAAGTCGGTGAAGTGATACTGCAGGGTCAGGGTCGGCGGCAGCAGCCAAGCCTTCCCCACGTCGATGCCGGTCAGGGGGCCGGCGCCCGAGACGCTGTGGCGGGTGACGCCGAGGATCAATTCGGCCGCGATGTTCTTGGTGAAGAAGTAGGTGATGTCGAGCTCGGGGACGATCGCGTCGGAGGTCTTGAGCGACGAGCCGGCAACCTGGTCGACATAGCCCGAATCCCGGGGCACCACGCCCAGCGCGCGCAGGCGGATCATCCACGGGCTGGATTCCGCCACAACCGGCGCCTTGTAGATCGGGCGGGTGGCGAGATCGGCGGCGTCGGCATTGGCCGACACGAGGTTGAATGCCGCCGCCAAAGCCAGCGCCGACACTGCGGTCAGAAACTTGGTCATAGATGCCCCTTTTGAAGCTCGGTCGCGTGAGCGGGAAACCCACGCTCAAGGTGCACAGATGCCGCCGGGGGCTAAGAAGATTTGATCTGAATCAAATCGGGAGGCGCCCGCTGCGTCATTGCGACGCGCGTGACTTTCCGGTCACAGATTCACGTCCTGCAGCGGGCAAAGCGGTATCGGTTCGCGCAGGAAATTCCCGACTCCGTGCACAAAGCGCAAGTGCCGCAGAGGCTTACGGACGTTCCGGATTGCGCATCATGTACTCGCCGAGATTGCGCTGGGCGCGATTCGCACGGGTGATGGCGTTGGAGCGCTGCACGTCGCGATCCTTCCGGCACGCGACGTATTCGGACGATCCTGCAACCACGCCGTTCTGCCGGCAGTAGGCATCGTCGTCGCCGATGTCCGCCGGAGCATCGTTGCGGCTTGCGCAGCCAGCGAGCGCGAGGGCGACGACGGACAGGGCGAGCAGGCGTTTCGAGGTTGACGGCATCAAAGGTCCCCAGAGCACGGGTCATTCCGGGGCGCTCGCGAAGCGAGCGAACCCGGAATCTCGTGGCAACAACATCGGGATTCCGGGGTCGCGCGTCACACGCGCGCCCCGGAATGACGTTGCGAGGCTTTGTCTAACCCGAATTGCGGAGTTTGTAAGTCCGCAACTCCGAGCTGGCTCAGCTGTGGCTCTTCAGCGCCGAGGAGATGTCGTCGAGCGCGGTCGGGTCTTCGATCGTGGCCGGCATCGTCCAGGCATCGCCGTCGGCGATCTTCTTGATGGTGCCGCGCAGGATCTTGCCCGAGCGAGTCTTCGGCAGCCGCGGCACGGTGATCGCGAGCTTGAACGCCGCCACCGGGCCGAGCTTGTCACGCACCAGCTTGACGATCTCCTTCTCGATCTCGGCCGGGTCGCGGTCGACGCCGGTCTTCAGCACGATCAGGCCGCACGGCACCTCGCCCTTGATCGGATCGTTGATGCCGAGCACGGCGCATTCGGCGACGTCCGGATGCGAGGCGAGGATCTCTTCCATGCCGCCGGTCGACAACCGGTGGCCGGCGACGTTGATGATGTCGTCGGTGCGGCCCATCACGAAGACGTAGCCGTCCTCGTCGACATAGCCGGCGTCGGAGGTCTTGTAGTAGCCGGGATAGTCGGCGAAGTAGCTCTCGCGGCAACGCTCGTCCTGCTGCCACAGCGTCGGCAGGTTGCCGGGCGGCAACGGAAGCTTGATCACGATCGAGCCCATCGAGCCAGCGGGCACCGGCTTGGCGCCCTCGTCGACGACTTCAAGCTTGTAGCCGGGCATCGGCACCGTCGGCGAACCGTGCTTGACCGGCAGCAGGCCGAGGCCAACCGGATTGCCGGCGATGCACCAGCCGGTTTCGGTCTGCCACCAGTGATCGATCACCGGCACCTGCAATTGCTGCTCGGCCCACTCCACCGTCGGCGGGTCGGCGCGCTCGCCGGCCAGGAACAGCGTGCGCAACTTCGACAGGTCGTATTTGCGGATGAAGCTGCCATCCGGGTCTTCCTTGCGGATCGCGCGGAACGCGGTCGGCGCCGTGAACAGCGCCACCGCGCCGTGCTCGGAAATCACCCGCCAGAACGCGCCGGCATCCGGGGTGCCGACCGGCTTGCCTTCATACATGATCGAAGTCGCGCCGTGAATCAGCGGGCCGTAGATGATGTAGCTGTGGCCGACCACCCAGCCGATGTCGGAGGCGCACCACCACACCTCGCCCGGCTTGATGCCGTAGAGGTTTTCCATCGTCCATTTCAGCGCGACGAGATGGCCGCCATTGTCGCGGACCACGCCCTTCGGCTTACCGGTCGTACCGGAGGTGTAGAGGATGTAGAGCGGGTCGGTGGCATCGACCGCGACGCAGTCGGCCTTCTTACCGGCGGACATCGCCTGCTCGCGCAAGCTCGCCCAGTCGTGATCGCGGCCCGCCTTCAGCTCGCAATCCTGCTGCGGCCGCTTCAGGATGATACAGGCTTCCGGCTTCACCGAAGCGAGCTCGATCGCTTCGTCGAGCAGCGGCTTGTACTTGACGATGCGGCCCGGCTCGATACCGCAGCTTGCCGACAGGATCAGCTTCGGCTTGGCGTCTTCGATGCGGGTGGCGAGCTCCTTGGCGGCGAAGCCACCGAACACTACCGAATGCACCGCGCCGATGCGGGCGCAGGCCAGCATCGCCACCATCGATTCCGGCACCATCGGCATATACAGGATGACGCGGTCACCCTTCTGAACGCCGAAGTCCTGCATGATCGCGGCGAGCGTCTGCACTTCGCGCAACATCTCGGCGTAGGTGTACTTGCTCACCGTGCCGGTCAGCGGCGAATCGTGGATCAGCGCGAGCTGATCGGCGCGGCCGCCGGCGACATGGCGGTCGAGCGCGTTGTAGCAGGTGTTGACCTTGGCGCCGGGAAACCAGCGACCATACAGGCCGAGCGAGGGATCGAACACCTTCTTCGGCGGCTCGATCCAGTCGATGCTCTGCGCGACCTCTCCCCAGAACCCTTCCGGGTCGGCCAGCGAGCGGGCATGAACCTCGCGGTAACGGCTCTTGTCATGGATAGTCATGGCGTCACGCTCCCGTGGATCTCAGGCGGTTTGCCCGCCATGTCCGGCTTTTAGGCGCGGCATGCAACCCCGCCTTTGTTCCTAATCAAGCCGCTTCCTTTGGTTCGGTCCCGGCCCGCGCGGCATTGTGGCGAGCTGCCAACGGGTTGCAAGCGCCCGCCGGAGGGCAGCGGCCGCCGTCTAGCTGCCGCCGCCACCCGACAATTGCCGCAGGCGTGCTTCCAGCACGGCACGCAGATCGTAGCCGGGGCGGCCGAAGCCGGCCTCGCGCGCGTCAACGAAGGAAGTGTGCGCCTGCTTCACCGCCCGCAGGGCCGCCGGCTGGCCGGCGCTGTCGCGGAGCGCCCGGCGGTACAGCGCATCGATGCGGCGATCGAGATCGGCCAGCGCCGGATCGGCACAGATCGCCTTGTCCACAGCCTTGCGGGCGCGGCGGCAGTCGAAGCTCGGCTTGCCGGCGACCGCCTGCTGGGCCCCGACCCGCTCGACCTCCAGCGCCAGCGCCTTGTGGTTGGCGCGCGCCGCGATGTGATCCGGCTTCAGCTTCAGAGCAGCGGAGAAGTCGGCCAGCGCCTTACGGGTGTCACCCTCGCCGCGCCACAGCTCGCCGCGGGCATTGAGCGCATCGGGCTGCTTCGGATCGACCCGCAGCGCGTCGTCGTAATCGGCGATCGCCCGATCGACTTGACCGATCCGGGCATGAGCGGCGGCCCGCGCCAGCAGCGCCTTGCAGCGCTCGCCCTTCTCGGTCTCGCGGCTGTCGATCACCTTGCTGCACTGCGCGATGGTGTAGCGATCGTCCGGCTTAGCCGCCGCAGCAAGGCAGGCGCCCGGATCGGCCGTCGGATCGTCCGGCGGCTCGCCACCGGTTGCGAAAGCGGGCGATGTAGCAAGGGTCGCTGCGATCAGGAAATTCGCGGCAATGAAAACAGCGCGCATCAAAATGTCTCGTAGCAAACGGCCTCGGCGTATCGTCAGACCCCGGTCCAATACAGCTGCGCTCTCGCCGCTTTCAGCGTCATTGCGAGCGGAGCGAAGCAATCCAGAGGCCCCGCATGCAGCGCTGGATTGCTTCGTCGCTTCGCTCCTCGCAATGACGACCTTGAGGCAAGCGCTCAGCGCAATCAATCGCTTGCGCTCAGTTCACCTTCAGCGTCAGGCCGCCGTCGACCACCAGTTCGATGCCGGTGACGTATTTCGACTCGTCGCTGGCGAGGAATAGCGCGGCATTGGCGACGTCCCAGGCTTCGCCCATGTGGCCCATCGGCACCTGGGCGTCGCGGGCGCGCCACATCGCATCGACGTCACCGCCCGAATAACTGGCCGCAAGGCCGGCGGAATGCGCCACCATCGGGGTCTTCATCAGCCCCGGCAGGATCGCATTCACGCGGACATGGTCTTTGGCGTATTCCACCGCGGTGTTGCGGGTCAGTGCGTTCATCGCCGCCTTGGAGGCCGCGTAGCTGACATAGGAGATGCCGAGATAACGGATCGACGCAATCGACGAGATGTTGATGATCGATCCGCCGCCCTGCCGCTGCATCACCGGAACGACGTACTTCATCGCCAGATAGGCGCTCTTCAGGTTGATCGCGAATACGCGGTCCCAATCGGCTTCGGCGACTTCGACGACGCCGCCGGTCTCGGCAATGCCGACATTGTTGTCGAGCACGTCGATGCCGTCCCACGCCTTGACGCAGGCCGCCACCATCGCCTCGACGTCGGCGGCGCGCGAGACGTCGGCGGCGAACGCGATGCCGCGGCCGCCTTCGGCCTTGATGATGTCGACGGTTTCCTCGGCTGCCGCGAGATTGCGATCGACGCAGAACACCTGCGCGCCCTCGCGCGCGAACGTCACCGCGGTCGCTTTGCCGTTGCCCCAGCCGGGTCCGATCGAACCGGCGCCGACCACCAGCGCGGTTTTGCCTTCAAGTCGTGGCATATTCTGTTGTTCCACTACACGCTACGGCCGCGCCATCACGGGCGCGGGCCTACTCCGCCCTCGCCGTCGGGCAACTCGGCACCCGCGACGAGGGCTGATTACGGCGTCCCGTGCGTGAGATCAAACACCTTCTTCTGGTGGGCGACGGCCTGCTTGGCACTGGCGCTCTGGGTGAAGAGGTCGAGCGAATCCGCATCGTCGTCCGACACCGGCGTCAGTGCTTGATCGGTGTAGGCCAGTCGCTGCGGATCGCGCGCGACGCGGATGCCGATCGCTGCGACTTTGGCGAACGCAGCCAGAATGGCGCCAGTCTTACGTACGCTATCGAGCGCAAAGCGCGGCCAGAACAGCAGCGCGTTCGGCGCGGCGAGGCCGGGCCGCCGCTCCGACGGGTGCCGCTGCCGGAACAGGCCGCATTGCAGCGGATGTACATTCTCGACCCGGATCGCGGTGGAGAAGATCGCCAGCAACTTGACCAGGCTGCTGATCTTGATCCCGGTCGCTGCCGCGCGGCGGAGCAGCGTCTCGATGTGGTCGGGCGTGTAGTAGCGGCTCCACGCCTCGCGATAGATCGCTTCCCATTCGGACCGCGACATCAACGGGTGCGCGGTGCAGACGTGTTCGACGTCGTAGTTGTTGAGATCCGGGTCCATCGCAACGCCGGCGCGCCACAGCGTCTGGTGATCCTCCGACCCCGGCAGCGGCGTCAGGCAGAAAAACTCCATGACGTCGATCGGCAGTTCGCGCTTGATGATATCGATGTCGGTACGGATCGATTCCGGCGTATCGGCCGGGAAGCCCAGGATGTAACCCGCCAGCGTGATGATGCCGTGGTCCTTCCAGGCCAGCAGCATCGCGCGATATTCGGTGATCTTGTTCTGCCGCTTGTTGGCGGTGAGCAGATTGGCCGGATTGATATTCTCCAGCCCGATGAATACCCGCGTCACGCCGGCGCGCTTGGCCTTCTCGATGAAGCGCGGAATCTTGTGACACAGGGTGTCGACTTGGATCATGAAACCGAGTGGGATGTCTTCGGTCTCGCGGATCTGGATCAGGCGATCGAGGATCGCCTCCCAGTCCTTGTTGCGGGCGAAGTTGTCGTCGGTGATGAAGTACTTGCTGATGCCCTGCGCCCAGTTCCGGCGCACCATCGCCTCGATATCATCGGGCGTGCGGTAGCGCGACTTGCGGCCCTGCACGTTGATGATGGTGCAGAACGAGCATTGATACGGACAGCCGCGCCCGGCATCGACGCTGGTCGACAGGCCGAGCGTCCGCTTCACGGTGGCGAGCGGCAGATACGGCGCCGGCACGCCCTCGATCCCGGGCAGGTCGTTGAGGAAGTTATACACCGGCTGCAGTTGCCCGGCCGCGGCATCCTGCAGCACGCCATCGAACCGGCCGCCCTCGGCTTCGCCGGCGAACATCGCCACGCCCATGTCGCGGCAGTCGTCGAGGCCGATCGCCTTGCCGTCGAGCATCGCAAGACAACCGGAGACGTGAAACCCGCCCATCACCACCGGCACGCCACTTTCCCGGAACGGCCGGGCGATATCGAGCGCGCGTGGATATTGGTTGGACTGCACCCCGACCAGCCCCACCAGGCCGAAATTGCCGTTGCGGGCGAAGCGCTCGAGCAGCGCCGGAATATCGATCCGGGTATTGAACTCGTCCATCGCCTCGATCTCGAACTCGACGTCGGCACCGAGCACCTGGCGCGCGGCGACGTCGGCGGCGATGCCGTAGAGCGTGGCGAGTGAGTTCGAGGGAATGATCCCGCGCCACCAGCGCAGGACGTAACCGTCATCGTCGTAATGTGACGGTTTGATCAGCAACAGAATAAATTTCCGCTTCGCGTGCGCGACCGGCTGCATTAGCGACACCTCTCCGGCCGAACGCCCGTCGAGCGAACGATCTGTATTGCGGCGCAGTGTGCCTGTGCTTCGGCGGTGGCCGCAAGCGATTAATCGGCATCAAGAGGGCGATATTCAACCGGCAGCAATGCGCTGAGAGGCTAATCCGGGCAGCTGCTGAGCGTGGTCGGCTGCGCGCCGATGGGGTGGCCAACGATCTCGGACAGGCTGCGGCAGTTCCCTTCGCTGCACAGCCACCATTCACCCGCGAGGCCGGAATTGCCGAGCACGACCTCGCGCAGCGGCGGCCGATGCGGCTGCCATTGAAACCAGCCGTCGACCAGCCGCGCCTCGGGAGCCGGCTCCATGCCGGCACCGCTGCCTTTGACGCGGGCGGTGATCAGTTCGAGGCCCTGCGGCGTCACCCGCCAGTCCTCCTGCCATTCGGTCTTTTCGATCGAATGCGTCCAGGTCAACGTGAAGGCGGCGACCGCCAGCGTCTTGATGACGCCGGCGGACGCGACGCACAGGCTCACGCCGCAGCCACCGCGCGACGCGGACGCTGCCGCCATTGCCACGCCACCACCAGCGCGGCGACGGTGAAGCCGACATAGTCGCTGTAGGGAAATTCCCCGAGCAGACAGATGCTGGCCGCGAAGGCGACGAGGCGTTCGATCACCGTCATTCGCGTGAACAGGAAGCCGATCGACACCATGCCGAACAGGCCGATCGCGATCAGCGCCTTGAAGGTGGCGTAGGCGACCGCGCCGTAAAAACCGAGTTCGGCCGCCATCGGATCGCCCGGCTGCAGCATCAAGGCCGGAGAATAGACCGCGATGAACGGGATGACATAGCCGGCGAGCGCGATCCGCATCGCCTCCCAGCCGATCTTGTCGGGGTTCTCGCGAGCGATCGGGGCCGCCGCCAGCGCCGCTAGCGCCACCGGCGGCGACAGGTCGGCCATGATGCCGTAGTAGAACGCGAACATGTGGCTGACGATCAGCGGCACGCCGAGATTGGCCAGCGCCGGCGCCGCCAGTGCCGCGGTGATGATGTAGGTCGGGATCGTCGGGATGCCGGTGCCGAGCAGGATCGACAGCAGCATCGTCATCACCAGCGCCAGGAACAGGCTGTGCTCGCCGAGCCCGATCACCCAGGTGCCGAAGACGGTGCCGACGCCGGTCTGGGTCATCATGCCAATGATGGTGCCGACGATCGCGCAGGCCATGCCGACGGTGAGCGCCGACTTGGCGCTGTCGGCGAGCGAATCCCGGCAGGCGCGCAGCGTGGCGCGGCCGCCGCGGGTGATCGCGGCGATCGCCACCAGCGCGGCGACGATGATCACGATCCGCATGATGTCGAGGCCGTTATGCGAGGCCGCGCCGACCACCAGCGCCAGCCCGATCCAGAACACGTAGCGCAGCACGGTGTTGGAGAAACCGTGCACGATCGAAGCGCCGAGGATCAGCGCCACCGTCAGCGCCAAGCCCATCGAGCCGGCGTAGAGCGGCGTGAAGCCTTCGAACAGCATGAACACCAGCGCCGCCAGCGGCAGGATCAGGTACCAGCGATCGACCGCGGCGCGCCACGCGCTCGGGATCTCGGACTTCTTCATCCCGACCAGGCCGTGCTTGCCGGCTTCGAGATGCACCATCCAGAACGCGCTAGCGAAATACAGGATCGCCGGGATCACCGCGGCCTTGACGATCACCGCGTAGTCGACGCCGAGCGTCTCGGCCATGATGAACGCCACTGCGCCCATCACCGGCGGCATGATCTGGCCGCCCATCGAGGCGGTGGCTTCGACGCCGGCCGCAAAGGCTCGGCGGTAGCCGAACTTGATCATCAGCGGAATGGTGAACTGGCCGACGGTGACGACGTTGGCGACGCCGGAGCCGGAGATCGTGCCCATCATGCCCGAGGCGAACACCGCGACCTTGGCCGGACCGCCGCGGCTGCGGCCGAACAGGCCGAGCGACACGTCGGTGAACAGCTGGATCATGCCGGCGCGTTCGAGGAACGAGCCGAACAGGATGAACAGGAAGATGTAGGTCGCCGACACGTAGATCGGCACGCCGTAGAAACCTTCGGTGCCGAACGACAGATGGGTGACGACCTGATCGAAATCGTAGCCGCGGTGATTGAACGGCGCCGGCAGATACTGCCCGAAGAACCAGTACAGCAGACACACGCCGCACATGATCGGCAGCGCCGGCCCCATCAGCCGCCGGGTGCCCTCGAAGATCAGCACCGCCAGCAGCGTGCCGACCGCGAGATCGAGGTGGGTCGGATCGCCGTCGCGCTGGATCAGGTCGGCATAGAAGATCCACTGATACAGGCCGCAGAAGAACCCGGCCGCACCGATCAGCCAGGCCACCGCGCGGCCGAAATCGGTGCGCGCGGTGAAGTTACCGATCAACCCGAAGGTCAGCAGCAGCAGGAAGCCGACATGGACGCCGCGCACCACCTGGCTCGGCAGGATGTTCCAGGCCGCGATGACGAGCTGGAAGCTGGCGAAGGCGATCGCCACCGCATAGGCGAGATGGCGCCAGCCGCGCGGCCCGAACCCGGCCGGAAAGCCGTGCTCGAAATTGTCGAACTCGACATGGACCGGCGCTGGCGTCGGCTCGACCGCAACCTCAGGCTTCAACATCGATGACCGTTCCCGCCGCGTGGTTTGTTGTGTGGCTTGTTATCTCATTGTCATGGCCGGGCTTGACCCGGCCATCCATCTTCTTCGGAAGCGATGGATGCGCGGGTCAAGCCCGCGCATGACGATATCGCGCGAGGTTGGACCGCGCGCTTACTTCAGCACGCCCTTTTCCTTGAAATACTTGATCGCGCCGGGGTGCAGCGGGACCGGGCTGTCGGCGGCGGCGGTTTCGAGCTTGATGCCCTTGCCGGCGGCGTGGGCGCTGGCGAGTTCGGGCAGCGATTCGTAGACCAGCTTGGTCATCTGATAGGCGAGATCATCAGACACCGCGCTCGAGGTCACCAGATAGTTGACCACCGCGGCGGTCGGCACGTCCTTGTCCTGCCCCTTATAGGTGCCGGCCGGGATCGTCTCGGCGACGAACGGCGGGCCGATCTTGGCGATCACTTCCTTCGGCACCGCCACGACGTTGATGTCGGACGAATTCGACAGGTCCTTTAGCGAGGCGACGCCGAGGCCGGCCGACTGCAGCGTGGCGGCGAGCTGGCGGTTCTTCATCAGGTCGACGGATTCGGCGAACGGCAGATACTCGACCTTGCCGAGATCCTTGTAGTCCATGCCGGCGGCCTTCAGGATCGCGCGCGAATTCAGCTCGGTGCCGGATTTCGGCGCGCCGACCGACAGGCTCTTGCCCTTCAGGTCGGCCAGCGTCTTGATGCCGCTTTCGGAGGTGGCGACGATCTGGATGTAGTTCGGATAGATCGCGCCGATCACCCGCAGCTTGTCGAGCTTGGCCTTGAAGCCGGCCTCGGCGTCGCCGTCCCAGGCGGCTTTCAGCGAGTCGCCCAGCGAGAACGCGATCTCGCCGCGGCCCTGCTGCAGCAAATTGAGGTTCTCGACCGACGCCTTGGTGGCCTGCACCTGAGCTTTGACGTTGGGGATCTTCTCGCCGTAAATCTTGGCAATCGCGACGCCGAGCGGATAGTAGACGCCGGAGGTGCCGCCGGTCAGCACGTTGACGAACTGCTGAGCGCGGGCTTGCGGCGCCGCCAGGACAATGACCGCAGCCGCGGCGACACCAAACAATCTGGCCTTCATGAACAGTTTTCTCCCTTAAGTTGTTGCTTGGAAAACTGACCGGCCGAACCGCCGCGGTCAACCCGTCAAATCGGCGGTCCTGGCCAAGGGACGCGGAACCCGATGGTGGCGGCGCGGATTGTACTTTCCCGTTCAATGCAGCCGACGAGGTTCGCGTGCCGCCCAGCCCTCCCCAGCCCCTGGCGCGGCCGCTCGACGCGCTGAACTTCTTCCTCGCGGACGTGCGCGACGGCCTCGGCCCGTATCTGGCGATCTATCTGCTGGCGGTGCAGAACTGGAACGAGGCGTCGATCGGCCTGGTGATGTCGATCGCCGCGGCGGCCGGCATCGCCGCCCAGACCCCGGCCGGAGCATTGATCGACCGCTCCACCGCCAAGCGCGCGCTGATCGTGGCCGCAGCGCTGGTTGTGACCGCGGCATCGGTGGTGCTGCCGTGGCTGGACAGTTTCGCCCTGGTGGCGGCAACCCAGGCGCTGGCGGCTGCGGCCGGCGCGATCTTCGCGCCCGCGGTGGCGGCGCTGACGCTCGGCATCGTCGGACCGCGCGCCTTCGCCCGCAGGACCGGACGCAACGAAGCCTTCAACCACGCCGGCAACGCTGTGGCGGCGATGCTCGCCGGCGCGTTCGCCTATGGGTTCGGCCCCGGCGTGGTGTTCTGGCTGATGGCCGCGATGGCGCTCGCCAGCATCGTCGCGACGCTGTCGATCCCGGCCGCGGCGATCGACGATCACGTCGCACGAGGCTTGGGCGACGATCACGAGCCGGGCGCGCATCACGATCAGCCGTCCGGCTTCAAGGTGCTGCTGACTTGCCGGCCGCTGTTGATCTTCGCCGGCGCCACCGTGCTGTTTCACTTCGCCAATGCGGCGATGCTGCCGCTGGTCGGACAGAAACTGGCGCTGGTGAACAAGAACCTCGGCACCACGCTGATGTCGGTGTGCATCGTCGCCGCGCAGGTGGTGATGGTGCCGGTGGCGGCGCTGGTCGGCCACAAGGCCGACGTCTGGGGCCGCAAGCCGATCTTCGCGGTTGCGCTCGCCGTGCTGGCGTTGCGCGGCGCACTGTATCCGCTGTCCGACAATCCGTATTGGCTGGTCGGAGTGCAACTGCTCGACGGCGTCGGCGCCGGCATCTTCGGCGCGCTGTTTCCGCTGGTGGTGGCCGACCTCACCCACGGCACCGGGCATTTCAACATCAGCCAGGGGGCGATCGCGACCGCGGCAGGCCTCGGCGCCGCGCTGTCGACAGGCTTCGCCGGACTGATCGTGGTCAGCGCCGGCTACAGCGCCGCGTTCCTTGCACTGGCCGGCATCGCCGCCGCGGCGCTGGTACTGTTCCTGCTGCTGATGCCGGAGACACGGCAACAGCAGCAGGCGACGACGCCTGCCGCAGCGCCGGACGCGGTGTCATCCACCGTCTAAGTCTAGCTGGCGGAGACGTCAGCTCTCGGTAAGCTGCTTCAAGATCGTCAGCAGCCGTCGTTCGGCGGCCGGTTTACCGACATTCGGCACGCCGGCCAGTACGTCACCGCCATGGCTCTCGGGCTTGTCATAGGCGCTGGCCACCGCAAACGGCACGTTCTGCGCCTTTAGTCGTTCCGCCACCGGCGTCACCAGCTCCTTGCCGAGATTGACGTCGAGCATTGCCACCGAGGGCAGCTCGGCATCGAGCAAACGAAGTGCATCTTGCACGGTCGCGACCGGTCCGATGATCCTCCAGCCATCGCCTTCGACCATCCTAACCAGATCCATCGCGATCAAGAATTCGTCTTCGACGATCAGAACCGTCTTCTGCACGATGCACTTTCAACTCGGGAGCGATTCACTCCTCAGAGGGATGATGATCTCAGCCCGTAAACCCTCGACGGCGTAATCGAGTTCCGAACGTCCGCCGAGGCTGTAGCTTGTCACCGAGCGGATCAGCTCCGTGCCGTAACCAGTGCTGGCCGGCGGCGTGACCGCCGGGCCACCAGTTTCAACCCAGCTCAGCCGCAGTTCTTGCTTGCCGGCGTCGACCGCCCAGGTCACCCGCACCTGTCCGCCCGGCGCCGACAGGGCGCCGTATTTGGCGGCGTTAGTCGCGAGCTCATGCAGGACGAGGCTGAGCGAGCCAAGCGAGCGCGGCGCGAGCACCACCGCGGGCCCGGACTCGATCGCAATCACCGCCGGGCCCCCCTTGTAGGGCGCCAGGATTCGCTGCAGCAGTTTGAGCAGCGCGGTCTCGTCCTGGGTGACGAACGCCAGGTCTTCGGCCTCCATCAAGGCGCCGAAGCGGCCGAGGAAGTCGTCCCTGTATTGCTTGGCGGTCCGCCCGTCCGTCGTGGTCTGCCGCGCCAGCGACTGCACCACGCCGAACAGATTTTTCATTCGGTGCCGCATCTCGCCGAGCAGCAAATCCTTGGCGGCGTCACGCCGGAACCGGTCGGTGGCATCGACGATCGACAGCAGCATCGAATGGCTGGCGTTGTCGGGATGCACCAGCGTGCGCGCGGTCAGCAGCATCGTCCGCGGCCCCAGGCCCGGGAAGACGTGATCGACCTGGTAGTTGATCACCGCCGTCGCCTTGGGAATGACCTCGAGCAGCAGCCGGCGCAGCTCGGGGATGTCCCATTGGCCGTTGCCGAGTTCGAACAGCGGCTGGCCGATCGTCTCGTAGCGATCGACCTTGAAGGTTTCGAAAAACGCGCGGCTGGCATTCTGCACGGTCAGATTGGCGTCCAGGACCAGCATCGGATCGGCGACCGTATCGACGATGCCTTGCGCCTGAACGTGGCTGGTGCGCAGCAGCCGATAAAGATCTTCCATATTCATGCTGACCAAACCTGAGACACGACCGCGAAAAGCTATAGAGAAACCCGCCCGGTCACAATCCGGGAACCCGGATGATGTTGAACGTGATACGGCAGTTTGGTGTCGAGAGAGTTTCATCCGGCGCTGCTAGGCTGCGTCGAACCGCAGCCCGCAAGACGCCCTCGCAAGAGTACCACCGATGCCGCCTGATCATTTTGACCCGTTCGCACTCGACCGCCGCACCGTGCTGCGCGGTGCGCTCGGCGCCGGGCTGATCGGCATCGTACCGGCGAGTGCCGGCGCAGCCGCGCCGGCGTCATTCTCCACCGATCCGTTCACGCTCGGCATCGCGTCCGGTGATCCGGCGCCGGACGGTTTCGTGCTGTGGACGCGGCTGGCGCCGGAACCGCTGAAGGCCCGAGGCGGAATGAGCGCCCAGCCGGTCGAGGTGACGGTGGAGATCGCCGACGATCCGGCGATGACCCGGATCCTGCGCAGCGAGCGCACCACCGCCTATCTCGAACTGGCGCATTCGGTGCACGTCGAGGTCGAAGGCCTGGCGCCGGGACGCGACTACTTCTATCGCTTCCGCGCCGGCGGCGCCGAAAGCCCGATCGGCCGCGCCCGCACCTTACCGGCGCCGGATGCGACGCTGCAGCAGCTCCGCTTTGCTTCGGCCGGCTGCCAGCGCTGGGAGGGCGGCTACTATGCGGCGTGGCGCGCGATCGCCGAGGAGCAACTCGATTTCGTGTTCCACTACGGCGACTACATCTACGAATACGGCTTTGCGGCCACCGACAAGAATGACGCGCCGTGGCCACGCACCATGCCGAAGGACTTTTCGACCTGCTACACGCTGACCGACTACCGCCGCCGCTACGCGCTGTATAAATCCGATCCCGATCTGAAGGCCGCTCACGCGTCCTGCCCGTTCCTGATCAGCTTCGACGACCACGAGATCGCCAACAACTGGGCGAGCGAAAGCGATCCAAAGCAGACGCCGCCGGAGGCGTTCCTGTTTCGCCGGGCGATGGCGCTGCAGGCCTGGTACGAGCACATGCC
Source organism: Rhodopseudomonas sp. BR0G17 (assembly GCF_010907025.1). Taxonomy (NCBI): domain Bacteria; kingdom Pseudomonadati; phylum Pseudomonadota; class Alphaproteobacteria; order Hyphomicrobiales; family Nitrobacteraceae; genus Rhodopseudomonas; species Rhodopseudomonas sp. BR0G17. The sequence goes on from NZ_QUML01000026.1 coordinate 22,328, forward strand.
GGTGCGCCGGACGCAGCGGCCGCGCGGACCGGACGTGCAGGCGTACCGAGGCTTTCGCTTCGGCAAACTGGCGGACATCGCGGTGCTCGACACCCGGCAATATCGATCGCGCCAGCCCTGCGGCGACGGCTTCCTGGCGGGCTGCACCGAGGCCGACGCGCCGGACCGCACCATGCTCGGCGCCGCGCAGGAGCAATGGCTCGCGACGCGGCTGAAGCAGGGCGACGCGACCTGGCGGGTGCTGGCGCAGCAGGTGCTGTTTGCGCCGTTCGACTGGCGCGGCTTTCCCAAGATCGAGGACAAAGGCGAGCCGGTGTTCGATGTCGACACCTGGAACGGCGCCACCGCGGCGCGCGACCGGCTGATCGCGATGCTCGATGAAGCGAAGGTCACCAACGCCGTGGTGCTCAGCGGTGACCTGCACCGGGCGCTGGCGCTCGAACTGCATCGCGACGCCCGCAATCCCAACTCGCCATGCGTCGGCGTCGAGTTTCTGTCGACCTCGATCTCATCGGTCGGCGGCGCACCACCGGACGACGCGACGATGGCCACCATGCATCGCAACAATCCGCAGCTGAAGTTCTTCAGCGACCAGCGCGGCTACACGCGGCACACCGTGACGCCGCAGCAATGGCTGGCGGACTTCCGCGCGATCGACAGCATCGCCGTACCCGGACACCCCGCAACAACGATCCGCTCGCTCGTCGTCGAAGCCGGCCGCCCCGGACTCATCACTCGCTAACGACGATCGTAGGAGACCGCGCCGCCGCGTGTGGCCGCGCTGGTCCTCGCCGAATCGCGCGCGTAGGATCATGCTGGCCGCTCAACGTAGCCGGCCGCGCTGCCCGCAGCGCGGGGACAATGCTCCAAGGGATGAGATGATCGAACCCCTCTATCCGCGATCGCGTATCAGCCGGCGCAGCGTTCTGCGCGGAGCTGCCGTGATCGCCACCCTGCCGCTGCTGCCACGCCGGGCGCGCGCAGCGGATTGGCCGACCCGGCAGGTGACGCTGGTGGTACCGTTCACCGCCGGCGGCACCACCGACATGCTGGCGCGGTTGATCGCTACCCGTCTCTCGGAGCATTACGGCCAGGCATTCGTGATCGACAACCGCGGCGGCGAGAGCGGCAATATCGCCGCCTCCTACGTCGCCAAGGTGCCGGCGGACGGCTACACCTTCATCGTCGGCACGCCCGGCATCCACGCCACCAATCGCCTCGTGTATCGGACCATGGGGTACGATCCGCGCACCGACTTCACACCGGTGATCGTGATTGCCCGCGTACCGAACCTGTTGTCGGTGACCAAGTCGCTGCCGGTGACCAGCGTCACCGAACTGATCAGCTACGCACGGCAGCGCCCACGCGAATTGTTCTACGGCGTCTCGGCGCTCGGCTCGACCGGGCACCTGTCGACCGAACTGTTCAAGACGATGACCGGCGTCGAGATCACCGCGGTGCCGTACAAGGGATCGGCGCCGATGCTGCGCGATCTTGCCGAAGGCCGCGTGCATCTCACCATCGACAATCTGCCGGCGTCCAAACCGCTGCTCGAGGCCGGCGAGATTCGTCCGCTCGCGGTGACCACCGCCAAGCGCTGGCCGCCGCTGTCGCATCTGCCGACCATCGCGGAAGCCGGCGTGCCGGGCTACGAGACCGCCTCCTGGTTCACCATCGGGGCGCCGCGCGGCACCCCGGCGGAAATCATCACCAGCCTCAACGCTACGGTTGCGGCCTTCCTCGCGAGCGACAGCGGAACGGCGAAACTTCGCGACATCGGCGCCGACCCGGGCGGTGGATCGCCCGAGGATATGCAGCGTCACGTCGAGGCCGAAATCGCGCGCTGGGAGAAAGTGGCGAAGACCGCCGGAATTGCGCCGCTATAGCTACGTCGCACTCATTGCAGCCTGTGCAAATTTGATCTTCGACGAAGGCGTGAGGCGTCGTGATTGCACCCGACGCGTGACACCTAAACCCATTACATCGTGCGCGTTTCAAAAGATCGCATTTGAATCATAGGCATCCATTTAACCCTACCCGGGACTTAGTGTGGGTTTCGGTTTAATTCCACATTTTGAACTCTCTCCAACCCCTAAAGTTTGGCGCGTTATTTCGGGGGGTGGACCAATGAGAGCAACGACGGAAGCGGAAGTGTGCGTACCTGCAGGCGGTTTCGGCCGCCGCAAGGTGGCGCCGCGCGCCTGTGTCGTCGATCGCAAGCCGCACTTGCGCGCTTTTTTGGCCGACGCGCTGGAGGAGTTCCGATTCGTGACGGGGGAATGCGCCGGCGCGCTGGAACTGCCGGCGCGGCTCGCCGAACATCAGCCCGACCTGCTGGTGATCGGTTCGAGCGTCGACGGCGTCGAAGCGGAGGCGATTCTCGATACGCTCGCGGCGACCTGTTTTACCGGCAGCGTGCTGACGATCGCGCCGCGCGAGACCATCATGTCGGACGCGATCCGCCAGCACGGCGCCGCGCGCGGCTTGCGGATGCTACCACCGTTGGCAACGCCGTTCAGCGTCCACACGCTGAGTCTCAGCCTCGCGCCGCTGCTGCCGCAGGAGCCGGCTCCCGAGCCGGAGATCGACGTCGCCGAGGCGCTGAAGGCCGGCTGGCTGGAGCTGTGGTATCAGCGCTGTGTCGACGCGCATTCGCTGACGCCGCAGGGCGCCGAGGCGCTGCTGCGGATGCGGCATCCGAGCTGGGGCGTGGTCTCGCCGTCGGCGTTTATGCCCGACGGCAACGATCCGCATTTCCGCGCGCTGTCGGAGTTCGTGGTGAAACGCGCGATCGCCGACTGGCACTATCTGCTCGACCATCAGGGCCCGATCGATCTGTCGATCAACCTGCCGGTCAGCTTCCTCGGCAATGAGCGCGCGCTCGACGACCTCTCAGCCTGGGTGCCGCAGCATCCGGCGTTCGGCGGGCTGATCATCGAGATCGACGCCGTCGAGATCGTCGACCATCTGGACGAAATGGCCGAGATCGGCCGGCGGCTGCGGCTGCGCAACGTCGCGATCGCGATCGACAAGGTCGGCGCGGACTGGCCGGCGCTGATGCACCTCGACACCTTTCCGTTCGTCGAACTGAAGGTCGACCGCTCGTTCGTCACCGGCTGCGCCGACGACAGGCTGAAGCGCACGGTGTGTAAGCGAATCGTCGAGCTCGCCGGTGACTACGGCGCGCGCTGCACCGCGACCGGTATCGAGACCCGCGCCGACTTCCAGGCCGCGCACGAGCTCGGCTTCGACAAGATGCAGGGCTATCTGTTCGGCAAGCCGATGGGCCTGAAGAAATTCGCCCGCGCTGCACACGCGCGTCCGGTGGCGATACAGGACTGAGCGCGTTCACGCGTCAGTCGAACGTCATCTCCTGGCACTTGGAGACGTCATCGCCGAGGCCCGACGCGATGGTGACGCAGCCGCGGACGCGGCGCTGCTTGGTATCGGCGGCCCACACCACATAGCCGCCGGCGCCGAAGAACGCGTTGGTGTTGGCCGGCTCGGTCTCGGCGCCGTCGAACTGATAGTCGCCATCGGCGTCGAAGATCCGCGGCCGGCGGAAGCAGCCGCCGTCGGTCTGAACGTTGATCACTTCCTTGTTGTCGCGCGTCATCGCCAGGCTGACGGCGCAGCGGAAATATTCCGAGGTCTTGGTGTTGAACAGATATGCGTAGGACCGACAGGTGGCGGTGACCAGCTTGCCCGGGCTCAGGCCGCGGCTGCAGGAGATGCGTTGATTGTTGCTGAGCCGGTATTCGTCGGCGGCGGCCGGCGCTGCTGCGACCAACGAAGCCAATCCGGCGATCAGCATCGCGCCGATCGAAAGGCCCTGCATCTGCATCGTCGTCCTCCCGCTGCGATCGTCGCGCGTGAACGGCGACTCGGTGGCCGAACCATAGCGGCGCCCAGACATGGGTAAAATCACAAAGTCGAACCAAACGGCGCTGACATCCGACCGACATCAGCATGCGGCATTGTTGACCGCAACTGATCGTTCGTGATTTGTTCAGAGACGGCCGCGCGGCGCGATGGTCGACCGACTCGGTTGGTCACGGCCCGGCATGCTCTGTTTGGAGCCTCAGCGATGACCGCGTTTCGCACCACCCTGCTGATCACCGCGAGCCTTGCGGCGCTGACCTCGGTCGCTCACGCCGACGCCGGCGAGCCGTGGGTGCTGGCACCGGACAAGGGCTACGGCTACACCCGCGACGGCAAGACGCTGACCTACAAGATGGGCACCAGCAACGCCAAGGAGCTGTTCAAAGGCGCCAGGAAGGTGCCGCGCGAGACGCTGTTCTTCGTCGGCGCCAACGGCCAACTTTACATGCGCTCAGGGCCGTTCCTCGAAGGCGACGGCAACTTCAAGTTCGGCGCCGATCAGTAGCGCCGAACCCGATCGCGCTTCAGCGCTGCGCGCTGGTCTCGAACGCGGCGAACAGCTCGCGTGCGCCCGGATTGTTGCTGTTGGCGTCCATCCGCGCGTCGGTGACGGCGAGCAGCTTCGCCACGGTGTTGTGGCGGATCGCCACCGGATTGCGCTCATAGCCGGAGCGCTGGAAGAAGTTCGAGGTCGGCACCACCTCGCGCATCTCCTGCGGCATCGTCACCATGTCGAGGCCGGTGCTGTCGCCGGTGAGATTCATCATCTCGAGCTCGGCGGCGGTGAGCCGCTCCGGGTAACCCTTGCGCTGCGCGAACACCACCGAGGTCAGCAGCTTGTGGGTCTGCAGCAGCGGGCCGACATCGATGTCGAGCACCAGCGCATGCACGCCCCAGCCCTGCGGGGTGCGGCCGAGTTTCTCGTGCTCGCTCCAATTGCCCGGGATCGAGCGCGCGAACGCCACCATGCGCTTCACCACCGCGATCTTGCGGTCGAGCGCCTGCCGCCGCGGCCCCGACAGCGTCGCAGCCTTCTCGCTGAGCGACTTGATGATCTGATTGCCCTGCTCGGCCAGCAGCACCAAGGTGTTGGTGGTGAGCAGCTGATTGTAGCCGATCGCGGTCGAGATCGGCCGCGAGCCGGGCCGCGTCTTGCTGAGCCCCGACTGCATGTCGTGATCGCCGTTGCCGCCGGTCTCGAACGCATAGACCCGCACCGCCTGATCGCGGGTCAGACCGGCTTCGCGGGCGGCACGCGCATAAGCGCGCTTGAACTCGACCTCGCTCGACGGACGCTGCGGCGTGAACTGATAGTATTCGGCGGCGGCGCGGACGAAGTCGGCGACCACCGGCAGCGACTTGCGCTCGCGCGGCGGTTCGGTCGACGGCTCCGGATCGATCGGCCGCTTCGGCCCGGTATAGACCGGCGGCTGCACCAGCACGTAGTCGTCCATCGTGATCTGCTCGCCGGTGCGGCGCTTGGCATTGCGGATGCGCCGTCGCTCGGCGATCGCATCCCAATAGGCGCCGGCGTCGCGTTCGAATTCGGCGCGCGCGGCCTGATACTGCTGCAGCCGGTAGCGATATTCGGCGATCGCCTGCGGCGAGGCAGCTTGCGCCATCGCGTTCGCCACCGAAGACGGCAGCGGCGCCGCGGTCTGGGCGAGCGCGTGGGATCCAAAAGCGAGCAGCGCAACCGGCGCGAGCCGGGCGAGATGGATGATCGAATGAGCCATGCCGCATCCTCGCCCGATAGGGTGAATGAACCGTTGCCCCACAGCTTGCGCCGGGCATCACAAGCTGTGAACCCGGCGATTGTTTGTTTCAGAAGACCGTTCCGCATTCGTGCGACAGCGCACGGCGCTGGCTACTTCCAGGCGAACACCGGCTGTTCGAGATCGGCGACGCGGGTGACGCGGCCGGCCAGCACTTCGCGAAACTGATAGATCAGCGCCGCGGTCGGTGCGTGGATGAAGTCGTCTTCGTAGCGGAACCGAACCACGCGGCGGTCGCTCTCCGGGATCGAGGTGAAGTCGAACACATCCGGCGGCGCGATCTCGCCGAGGCCGACGTGGTGCACCGAGGCGACTTCGTCCGGGTTCGGCGCCAGCGGCCCCGCCGCCGCGGCCCACGCCACCACCGGGGTCACGAGGTAGCCGGACCGGGTCGGATAGTCGTCGAGGATGCCGAGCACGTCGCCGGCGTGAAGCGCGAGGCCGAGCTCCTCGTGCAATTCCCGCAGCGCGGTTTCAGGCGCGGTCTCTCCGGCGTCACAGCGGCCGCCGGGCAGCGCCCATTGATAGGCGTGGGAGCGCAGCCGCGGCGAGCGCCGCGTCAGCAGGAACGCCGCGCTGCCGTCCTCCGCCGCGACCAGCGCGATCGCCACCGCGGCGCGTTTCAGTCCGGCCGGCGACAGGCCGTCATCGTGGCGCGGAAAAGCCGCGCAGCGCGCGGCGATCAGGGCTCGGGTGGCATCATCGTGCGCGTGGCTCATCTGTCTTGACTACACTGCGCGCCTGAACGAGGAAACCGTTGCCGCCGCGCAACGCCATGCGGAGACGGAGACGCGATCGATGACCGAGACCACCACTGCCCGCAGCATGAAGGCCGACGGCTGGAGCGTGATCCACGACGACGGCTTCATCGATCTGGTCGGGCCGCTGTGGCACCGCTGCGTCGACGGCACCAACGAATACGCGATCGCGACCGCGGCCAAGCACCGCAACAAGCGCGGCCTGGTGCAGGGCGGGCTGATGATGACGCTGGCGGACCGCACCTCGGGCATCGCGGCGCGCGATCAGTCCGGCGCGCCGCATCTGGCCACGGTGCAAATGGACACCCATTTCGTCGACGCCGCCGAGATCGGCGACCTGCTGATCTCGCGGCCACGGGTGGTGCGGACCACGCGCAGCCTGATCTTCACCTCGACCGAAGTCAGCGTCGACCGCCGCTGCATCATCCTGGCGCACGGCGTGTTCAAGATCGTGCGGCCGCGCTGACGGCCGCCTGCGCTCAGGCGGCGCGGCACCAGCGCGCCAGCGCGTCCAGCGTCACCAGGGAATCGCCCGCGCCCGCACCGGCCAGATGCCGATACGGCGCGTCCGGCTCGCCGAGATCGCTCAGCACCGCGAGCGCGCCGGGGAAGTCGTCGCCCTCGGTATAGAGCCCCGGCGTGACGATGGTCGGCAGCCCGGCAGCGCGCGCGGCGCGCACCCCGTTGGTGGAATCCTCGAACGCGACGCAAGCGGCGGCCGGCAGCTGCAGCGCGTCGAGCACGTGGAGGTAGATGTCCGGCGCCGGCTTCTTGGCCGGCACCACGTCGCCGGCCCCGACCGCATCGAACAGCGCCATCGCGTCCGGCCCGAGCGAGGACTGAAGCAGCGCCTCGACATTCGGCAGGCTGGTGGTGGTGGCGATGCCGAGCTTCACGCCCGCCGCCTTGGCCTCACGGATCAGCCGCGCCACGCCGGGGCGCAGCGAGGTGCCGGCAGCGACCAGCGCGGTGTAGCGGTCGGTCTTGGCCCGGTGCAATTCGGGGATCCGATCGGCCGCCCGCTCCGCGCCCTCCGGCTCCGACTTCAGGAAGTGAGCGATCCGCTCCTTGCCGCCGGTGACGTCGAGCAGCTTGCGATACAGCGTCGCATCCCAATGCCACGGCAATTGCTCGGCCGCGAAGGTGGCGTTGAAGGCCTGACGGTGCAGTTCTTCGGTTTCCGCGAGGGTCCCATCGACGTCGAAGATCAGCGCAGAAGGTATCATGGAACCAATTTACTCTCGGACGGTGCGAAGCGTCCAAAAAATGAACACAAATCGGACCTGACAATGACTTGGGCAAGGTGTAAAGCAAACTTTACAATCACCATCAAGCGCTCCGATGTCCGATATCGAACACGATTATTCTGCTCAGCGCCGCTGCGAGAAGTGCGGCGGTGAAATGAAGCTGATCGGCCGTTTGCCGCGTCGGCTGCAACATCCGCCGCGCACCGTGTTCCGCTGCTCCGCCTGCGACGACGTCGTCCAGGAATAGCCGAGCCTATCCCGGCGTCCGGTCGCCTGGCGCCAGCGCGGCATCCATCAGCGTCTGCAATTGTTTGGCGGTGAACGGCTTGGCCAGGCAATAGACGCCGTTCTCGACCGTCATTCCTTCCCGCTTCAGCATCGTCGCATCGAATTCCGGCAGCATCCCGCTGATCACGATGATCGGCAGCGCCGGCCGCGCGGCCCGCACCGCAGCCAGCACGCTCTTGTCCTGGACCTTGGGCAGGCTGAGATCGATCAGCACCAGCGCCGGATCGCTCCGGCTGAGCCAATCGAGCGCCGCAGCCCCGCTGTCGCACACCGTGACCTGATGGCCGGCTTTGCTCAGCACCAGAGTCAGCACCGTGCGCACCGCCGGCTCGTCGTCGACGACCAGCACCTCCATCACCACCTCTTGGCAGGCGTAAGGACCGTGAGCGCCGCGACGCAAAACAAAGACCGGCTATGACGGTGTCAGATTGCTGCAGTTTGCGAAACGAGCGCAACTGGTAACGCTACGAGCGCGGGCGGCCTCTGCACAGAGCGAACATACGTCATCCCCTCCGGAGCCGAGGGCGTGCTTCCTGACCTCCTGCACCACACCTCATCGGTGATGGTGTTCCCAAAGAGGCAGCCCCGTCATGCGACGCTCCCGAAACGGCTCATCACGAGGGCGACATGGTCGGCAAATCGATCTGAAACGCGGCGCCCTGCTCGCGGCCGATCAGCTCGATCGTGCCGCCGAGCGTCGAGGCCACGAGGTTGAAGGCGATGTGCAGGCCGAGGCCGATGCTGCCGCCGTCGCGCTTGGTCGTGAAGAACGGATCGAAGATCCGTTCGGCGAGATCGGCCGGGATGCCGACGCCATCGTCCGCCAGTGTGATCCGGACCCGGTCCGGCGCGATCCGCGCGGCCTCCACATGCAGCACGCCCTCGGCGTCGCCCGGGTAAGCGTGGATCGCCGCGTTGAAGGCGAGGATGCCGAGCACCTGACCGAGCGCGCCGGGGCGGCTGATCAACGTGATCCCTTCCGGCACGTTCAGCTCCACCGTCAGGCCGCGACGCGATAGCAGCGGCCTTAGCTTGTCGAAGCTGGTGGACAGCCAGCCACGCAGCTCGCCCCCTTCGCGCTGCTCGTTGGCCTGATCGACCGCAACCTGCTTGAAGGCGTGGATCATCTCGGAGGCGCGCAGCAGGTTCTGCTGCGTCATCCCCAGTCCTTGGTCGAGCCGGCCGATGCCGCGGGTCAGATCGGAGCGCCGCACCGCACCGCCTTCAAGGGCGCGGGCAAGGTCGCGGACGTCGGCTTGCATCGCGCTCGAGGTCGTCAGCGCCAGCCCGATCGGCGTACTGACTTCATGGCCGACGCCGGCGACGAGCTGTCCCAGCGCCGCCAGCTTCTCGGCTTGCACCAGATGCGCCTGGGTGGCGCGGAGCTCGCGCAGCGATGCTTCCGATCGCGCAGTCTCGCGCTGTAGCGCCTCGGTGGTGGCAAACTGGCGGCGCGCCCGATGTTCGCGGGCGCCGACGGCGTACAGCGACAGCAGATACGAGTTGCCGATCAGGAAGTGATTGATGAAGCCGAGTCCTGGCGACATCTCCGGCGCCAACCGCTCGGCGAAAGCGAAGGCCAGCCAGGTCGTCACGCAGAAGATCAGCAGCGAGCCGATCCGCAGCGGCAGCATGGTCGAGACGAACAGGATGACGATGATCATCCCGGCGGACGCGTAGGTGAAGCCGGACGGCAGCACCAGATACACCGACGGCAGTACGCAGCCCGGGATCACGCAGTACAGCAGCAGGATGGTCTCGGCCCAGCGCCGCGCCATCCCGAGCAGCAGCGTGAGCGGCAGCAGCACCATCAGTGCCGTGCCGCCGCGGATCGCCAGCGTGATCGGCACGACCTCGGGGTACAGCATCCAGTCCCAGAAGGTGTAGCCCGCATAGGTCAGCGCGCCGAGGACCATCGCCGCCTGGGTCCAGCCGATCTGGGACCGGACGTAGCTATCGACGAAGCGGCGCTCTTCCGCCGGATTGTCGAACCGCAGGCCGGCGGCTTTCAATAGATGGCGGAGCCACTGACGGCGCGGCGCCGCCACGGTCGCGACGGGGAGCGACGCTGCACGGCTGTCGGATCGTTCGCTCGATGACATCAAGGATGCACAACGGAACCGCCGTCCACCGACGGCATACAGCGACCCGCGCGAAGCCGCCAAAATCACGCTCCGCGCGCTCGTCCCAGCGGTATCATCCGGCGCAAGGCTAATGCAAGCAAAGGGGCCGGTGGAGGCCTGTGCAGAGGGAGCCGAAGCTTAAAGGGGGGAATGGTGCCCAGGGGCGGGATCGAACCACCGACACTGCGATTTTCAGTCGCATGCTCTACCAACTGAGCTACCTGGGCGTCGTCCGCCCGGTTCGAAACCGGGGGAGCGCCGGGTTATAGTCAGACACGGCGGCGCTGTCCACCCGTCGTGACGGTGTTTTGCCGGGGAAAAATTCACCGGATCGTCGTACAGCCGCCGCCCGGAATTCCGGCTCAATCCTCTTCGTCGTCGGCGGGCCGGCCGGGAATGGCGTAGGAGCCGGACAGCCAGCGATTGAGGTCGACGTCGCGGCAGCGCTCGCTGCAGAACGGGCGCGATTCGGCGGTCGCCGGCTTGCCGCACACCGGGCAGGGCTTGGCGCCGCGCGGGCGCTGCACGACCGGATCAGCCGGCATTGAGCCAGCCATGGCGGATCGGGAAGCCCTCGCCGCCGAGCAGCGAAATCGTCTCGTACAGCGGCAGCCCGACCACATTGGTGTAGGAGCCGACCAGCTTGACCACGAACGAGCCGGCGATGCCCTGCACCGCATAGCCGCCGGCCTTGCCGCGCCATTCGCCGGAGCCGACGTAGCCGGCGATGTCCTCTTCCGACAGCCGCTTGAACCGCACCCGGGTCTCGACCAGACGCTGGCGGAACGCCTCCTTCGGCGTGACCAGGCAGACGGCGGTATAGACGCGGTGATTGCGGCCCGACAGCAGCCGCAGGCACTGCGAGGCTTCGTCGGTCAGCTCGGCCTTCGGCAGGATGCGGCGGCCGACCGCCACCACGGTATCGGCGGCGAGCAGATACGAGCCGCGCAGATCGTCGTCGAGCTGGATCGACTGCAGCGCCGCCTCGGCCTTGGCGCGGGCCAGCCGGTTGGCGCAGGCGCGCGGCAGCTCGCCGCGGATCGGCGTTTCGTCGACGTCCGCCGGCCGCAGCGCATCGGGCTCGATGCCGGCCTGGTTGAGCAGCGCGAGCCGTCGCGGCGAGCCGGAGGCGAGAACGAGTTTGGGGCGGCCGAGCATGCGGAACTTTTGATTCGACGGGGTGGCGGGAGAGAGCGCGGAACCTATCGGAAGGCGAGTGCCGGGACAACAGGCGCCGGGCACAGAGCAGGACAGTCAACGCGCCGGCCAGTTCCAGGATGGACGCTCACCGTCGCGGACCAGCGTCTCGCTCAGCTCTTTCTCGAGCACGATCTCGCGGCTGTCGGCCTCGCGGCGCAGTGCCGAGACCAGCCCGTCGGCATGCGACACCACAACGATCTGCGAGCGTGTCGCGGCTGCGGCGATCAGCCGGGCGAGCGGCGCCAGCAGATCGGGGTGCAGGCTGGCCTCCGGCTCGTTGAGGATCATCAGCTCGGGCGGCCGCGGCGACAGCAGCGCGGCGACCAGCAGCAAATAGCGCAGCGTGCCGTCCGACAATTCCGCGGCTTTCAGCGGACGCAGCAGGCCGTGCTGCGCCATCGCGAGCTCGAAATAACCGTCGGCCTCGGACACTTCCAGCCGCGCACGCGGAAACGCATCGTCGATGGTGGCCGCGAGCGCGTCGTGATCGCCGATCTCCAGGATGGTCTGGATCGCTGCCGCCAGATCGGCACCGTCGCCGCCGAGCACCGGCGTGCGGGTGCCGATCTGCGGCCGCCGCGCCGGCGCATCGCGATCGGTACGCAGCTGATCGTAGAACCGCCAGTCTCGCATCCGGTCGCGCAGCAGCAACAGTTCGAGCGCCTCGCGCGGATCGGCGCCGTGAGTCATCATGCTGTCGGCGGGGCTCAGCGACCGATACACCTCGCGCCACTGGCCGCCATCGTCACGCACCCGCACGAACGGACCGCGCCGTTCGGCAAAAGCGTTGGCACGGCCGAGCAGTTCGCCGGTCCACACGCTCTCGACCTTGATCTCCGGATCGCGCGTGAACCTCGACGCGCGCGGCCCATCCGGCGGCGGCGGCAGGCCGAGATCGATCGCGTAGCCGTAATCCGGGCCAGCGAACCCGAGCTTGATTGCGATGCGGTTGCTGCGCGTCGTGCCCTGCACCGGATGAACGCCGCGCTTCATCGTGCGTGACAATGTCTCGGGCCCGGCCCACAGCGTCGACGGCAAGCCGCCCTCGGCGGCCAGCGATTGAATCACCCGCCCCTGCGCGATCTCGGCGAGCAGCCGCAACGCGCGATACAGGCTCGACTTGCCGGTGCCGTTGGCGCCGGTGACGACATTCAGCGGCCCGAGCGACAGCCGAACATCACGCAGCGATCGATAGCCCGAGACAGCAAGACGCGTGATCATTGCGATTTCCGATCGTGTACCAACGCTTGATGGATAGCAGATACCGAGCGAGCGGCCAAAGCATGGAGCCGCAGTCTGCGAAGTGGGCGCTCTTCTCCTTGCATGCTTGCGCCCCTCCCCCGCGGAACGTCAGTCCGGGGCGCTCGCGCAGCGAGCGAACCCGAAAGCTCGTTGTGCAGGAGGCCGTGCTCCACAAGCTCGGGATTCCGGATTCGCGTCTGGCGGCGCGCCCCGGAATGACAGACGTGAAAGGGCGTGGTTACTCCATGCTCACGCGAAACAGCGCAAGGCCAGGAACGCTTGGCCGGAACAGATCACCGGCTCACAACTACTCGTTCCCGCCGCTGTGGCGGCCGAAGCGTTTGTAGATGCGCTGCATCAGGGAGTCGGCGACTTCGCGGTAGGCGGCGAGCTTCTGCTCGCGGTTGCCTTCGGTGCCGGTCGGATCGTAGGTCGGCCAGTATTCGACGTCGACCGCATGGGCGCGGGTCAACTCCAGTGCCTTGTGGTGCGCCTCCGGCGACAGCGTGACGATCAGGTCGAAGTTCAGGCCCTCGTAATCATCGAGCTCTTCGAACGTGGTCGGCCTGTGCTTGGAGATGTCGAGACCGCGCTCGGCCATCACCGCCACGGCGAACGGATCGAGTTCGTGAGTCTTCACGCCGGCGGAGCGCACATACATCGTGCGCGGCGCGATGCCGCGCAGCATCGCCTCCGCCATCGGCGAGCGCACGCTGTTCATGCCGCAGGCGAACAGCACCGCGTGCGGCAGGCCGGTCCGCGACGGCGGTGTCATCACCATCGTCCGCCGCCGTTCGGCCCACGCCAGGTTTCCCCGCGCGCGCCGTGCATCATCAGCCCTTCCAGTGCAGCACGGAAATCAGCGTGAACAGCCGCCGCGCGGTCTCGAAATCGATACGGACCTTGCCGGCCAGCCGCTCCTGCAGCGTGCGCGAGCCTTCGTCGTGGATGCCGCGGCGGCCCATGTCGATGGCTTCGATCTTGTCGGGCGTGGCGGTGCGGATCGCCTGATAGTAGCTGTCGCAGATCATGAAGTAGTCCTTCACGATGCGGCGGAACGGCGTCAGCGACAGCAGATGGGTGATCACCGGCGCACCGTCCTCGCGGCGGATGTCGAACATCAGCCGGTTGCCGGTGATGCCGATGTGCAGCGTGAACGGCCCCTCGCCCGCGCCCTCGGGCGCGAACAGGTTCTTTTCGACCAGATCGTAGATCGCGATGGCGCGCTCGTGCTCGATGTCCGGTCCCGAGCGCCCGATCGATTCCTCGTCGAGCGTCACCGCGACGATGCGATTGTTGGAATCGTCTGGTTCCGGATTGCTCATCGCTGATTCAGACGCAGTCCCACCGATCGCGCATGCGCGTCCAATCCTTCGGCCTTGCCGAGCGCCATCGCGGCCGGGCCGAGCGCGGCGAGCTGTTCGGGGCCGCACTTCAGGATCGAGGTGCGCTTCATGAAATCGAGCACGCCGAGGCCCGACGAGAACCGCGCCGAGCGCGCGGTCGGCAGCACGTGGTTGGAGCCGCCGACATAATCGCCGATCGCTTCCGGCGTATGGCCGCCGAGGAAGATCGCGCCGGCGTTGCGGACCTTGGCGGCGAACGCCTCCGGATCGGCGGTCATGATCTCGAGATGCTCGGCCGCAATCGCATTGGCGAGCGGGATCGCGTCGTCGAGCTTGGCGACCTTGATGATAGCGCCGAACTCGTCCCACGAGGCGCGCGCGATCTTGACCCGCGACAGCGTGTTGAGCTGCGCCGCGACCGCACGTTCGACGTCGGCGGCGAGCACCGCGCTATCAGTAATCAGAATCGATTGCGCATTGGCGTCGTGCTCGGCCTGCGCCAGCAGATCGGCCGCGATCCAATCCGGGTTGGCGGTCTTGTCGGCGACGACGACGACTTCCGACGGGCCGGCGATCATGTCGATGCCGACGCGGCCGAACACCAGGCGCTTGGCGGCGGCCACATAGGCGTTGCCGGGACCGACGATCTTGGCGACCGGCTGAATCGTCGCGGTGCCATAAGCCAGCGCGGCCACCGCCTGGGCGCCGCCGATGCGGTAAATCTCGGTCGCACCGCCGAGCTTCGCCGCAGCCAGCACCAGCGGATTGAGCGTGCCGCCGGGCGACGGCACCACCATCACCACACGCTCCACCCCGGCGACCTTCGCCGGAATCGCATTCATCAGTACCGACGACGGATACGCCGCGGTGCCGCCGGGCACGTACAGGCCAACCGCCTCGATCGGGCTCCAGCGCCAGCCGAGCTCGACGCCGAGCGGATCGGTGAAGCGGTCGTCCTTCGGCAGCTGCCGGCGATGGAAGAACTCGATGCGGTCGCGCGCCAGCTTCAGCGCGTCGACCGTCTCGGAATCGCACGCCTTCACGGCGGCTTCGACCTCGTCCTCGCTGATCCGCATGCCGGCGGCATCCAGCGTCAGCCGGTCGAACTTCTCGGTCGCCTCGAGCAGGGCAGCGTCGCCGCGATGCGCCACGTCGTCGACGATGGCGCGGGTGGCGGCCTCGATATCCGCCGCGACCTCCCGCTTCATCGCCAGGAAGGCTTTGAATTTGGAAGCAAAATCGGGACTGGCGTTATCGAGACGAAGGGGCATGTCGATTGATCCGGCAGGCGGCTGCGGCGGGGCGGCCTCTGCTCAATGGCGCGGCGCCTTACCGCCGTCAACCCTCATAACCTGTGGGGTTTGGCGGACACCGCGGAGCGACCCTGCAGCGCACTCAGCCGAGTCCACCGAGGTTTTCCGGCGGAGCCTCGCCATCGCCGACACCGAGCGCGTCCGGACCGAGATCGGTCAGGGCGCATTCGAGGCATTCGACGTCGAGGCGCAGCATGCCGCCGCGGGAGAACATCAGCACCACGCTGCCGCCGGGCGGCTCCGGCGCGGTGTAAAATTCGAGGCCGATCAATTCGAGCGCCTCATCCTTGGCGTTCATGTCGATCGCGCGCGACTTGCAGGCCAGCACCCGCTCGAACCGCAGCGCGGCAATCAGGCGGCCGGGCACCGGTTCGCCCGACAGCGTCTGCTCCCAATCGAGCCGGTGCAGGCCGATCACCAGGCGCTTCTCGGCCTGGCGCCAGACGATGTCGCCGATCTCGACCCGGGCGTCCTGCACATGCGCGGAGATCACCGCAAGATCGTCGGGATCGAAGGCAAGCAGCTTGAGATCGCCCACGGCCGGCCCCTTCGCGGCATCAGCCGCTGATGCGCTCGATATTGGCGCCGCAGGCCGACAGCTTCTCTTCGAGCCGTTCGAAACCGCGGTCGAGATGATAGATGCGGTTGACCATGGTCTCGCCTTCGGCGGCGAGCGCCGCGATCACCAGCGACACCGAGGCACGCAGGTCGGTCGCCATCACCGGCGCGCCGCGCAGCCGTTCGACGCCGTCGATGGTCGCGGTCTCGCCGTCGAGCGAGATCTTGGCGCCGAACCGCGCCAGCTCCTGGACGTGCATGAAGCGGTTTTCGAAGATCGTCTCGGTGATGTGCGAGGCGCCCTTGGCGCGGGTCATCAGCGCCATCAGCTGGGCCTGCAGATCGGTCGGGAAGCCCGGGAACGGCGCGGTGGTGACGGTCACCGGGCTGATGCCGGCGCCGTTGCGCGAAACCTTGATGCCGTCGTTGTTGACCGTGATGGTGGCGCCGGCCTGGCTCAGCACGTCGAGCGCCGCCTGCAGCAGCTCGGGGCGGGCGCCGGAGAGCTGGACCTCGCCGCCGGCCATCGCCACCGCCATTGCATAGGTGCCGGTCTCGATCCGGTCAGGCAGCACGGTATGACGCGCGCCGTGCAGCTTGGCGACGCCCTCGATGGTGATGCGCGGCGTGCCGGCACCGGTGATCTTGGCGCCCATCTTGTTGAGGCAGTCGGCGACGTCGACGATCTCCGGCTCGCAGGCAGCGTTGTCGATGATGGTGGTGCCCTTGGCGAGCGCCGCCGCCATCACCGCCACATGGGTGCCGCTGACGGTGACCTTGGGGAACGTGATGGTCGCGCCTTTGAGGCCGCCCGGCGCCTTGGCGATGACGTAGCCGCCGTCGATCGTGATCTCGGCGCCGAGCTTTTCCAGCGCCATGATCAACAGGTCGACCGGCCGGGTGCCGATCGCACAACCGCCCGGCAGCGACACCTTGGCTTCATGCATCCGCGCCACCAGCGGCGCGATCACCCAGAAGCTGGCGCGCATCTTCGACACCAGATCATAGGGCGCGGTGGTGTCGACGATGGTCTTGGCGGAGATGTGCAGGGTCTGGCCCTGATATTCATGATCGCCCGGGCGCTTGCCCGCCGCCATGATGTCGAGCCCGTGGTTGCCGAGGATCCGCTGCAGCAGCGCGACGTCGGCGAGGCGCGGCACATTGTCGAGAATCAGGGTCTCGTCGGTGAGCAGGGCCGCGATCATCAGGGGCAGCGCTGCGTTCTTGGCCCCCGAAATCGGGATAGTGCCCCGCAACTCGTTGCCGCCGATGATCTTGATCCGATCCATGCCGATTCCCGCTGATTTGCTGTGGAATTATACGGCAGGAGCGCCGCCCGTGGCAAAAGCGTGGAATTTGAGGCGATTTCAAGGGCGGGGCGGTCGCGGCAGGCCCTGAGCGGCCTGCCGGCTTTGTCGACGAGGGGCTAAAATCCGCCTTACCAGCGCTGGCCGTAGGTCCGGTAGTCGCGGTGGCGCGGCTCGCGGAACGCAGCCCGCGGGTTGACGATGCAATCGGCCAGCCGGCCCGAGGCAGCGGCCCGGCACTGCCCATACGAGGCATAATTGCAGTCGCCCGGATAGCCGTAGCCGGGCGAGGTCAGGCAGTAGGGATAGTCGCGCGCTTCGGCCGGGGTCGCCACCGCCGAGAACAGACCGGCACCGGCCAGCACGGCGGCGAACGCGAGGGCGGCTGTGCGCGGCGTCGCGCCGCTCTTCAATTTCGATAGCATTCCTTGATCCTCCGTGATCTGCCGCACCAACCGGGCTTCGGCTTTGTCGTTCCTGTCCGGCGAATGGTTCGCAGCACCGTGATAGCAGCGCAAGCTTCGGCCGCCGCCCCGCATCACGTTTTGATACCACGAGTTTTGCCGATGTGACCGCATTCCGTCGTGCGCGCCGGAACGACGACGCTAGGCTGCGGTTGGTGAGCCAGTCGGTGCGATCGCACCATTCACCCGAGGGAGGTTCTATGACATCCCGACTGACTCGATTGACTGGTGTTGCCGCCGCCGCGCTGCTGGCGACCACCATGGCCGCGGCTGCGCAGAGCCAGACCGATTCCCGCGGCAACGCGATGGGCTCGCAGAACGTCGGCAACGGCGCCCCGCACACCGGCACAATGGCCCCCGGCGCCACCACCGGCATGGGCGGCAAGGGCATCAACGGTGCCAATCATCCCACCCCGTCTTCGACCCAGGGCGACACCGGCCCGCGCGGCAACAACAACGGCACGATCAGCGGCAACGCCGGCCGCTAACCGCTTAAGCGGATCGGAGCACTTCAGAGCCCTGGCTTCGGCCGGGGCTCTTTTCGTTGGGAATCAACCGGCCAGATAGCTGTGCAGCGCGGCGACCACCTGGGCGCCCTCGCCTATCGCGCCGCCCACCCGCTTCACTGAGCCAGACCGGACGTCGCCGACCGCGAACACGCCGGGCACCGAGGTCTCAAGCGCCTGCGCCGGCCGCTGGCCTTCATCCACCGACGGCCCGCCGGTGACGACGAAGCCGGCGCGATCCAGCGTGACGCCGCAGCCGTCGAGCCAGCCGGTCGCCGGATCGGCGCCGACGAACAGGAACAGATTGCTCACCGCCATGGTGCGGTCCTCGCCCGAGAGCCGGCTACGCAGCGTCGCCTGCCTCAGGCCGGTTTCGGGCGAACCATCGAGCGCCACCACCTCGGTGTTGAATACCAGCTCGATGTTCGGCGTCGATTCGATCCGCTCGATCAGATAGCGCGACATGCTGGCGGCAAGCCCTCCGCCGCGAACCACCATGTGCACGCGCGCGGCGTGGCCCGACAAAAAGACCGCCGCCTGCCCGGCCGAATTACCGCCACCGACCAGGATCACATCCTGCTGCTTGCACAGCCGCGCCTCGATCGGCGAAGCCCAGTAGTACACGCCGCGACCTTCGAACTCCGGCAGCCGCTCGATCTGCGGCCGGCGATAGCGCGCACCGCTAGCGACCACGATGGCGCGGGCGCGCAGCTCGCCGCCGTCGTCGAGCGCAAGCTTGAAGGTGCCGTCGTTGCAGCCGCAGACCAGCGACTTCACTTCGGTCGGGATCATGATATCGGCGCCGAATTTCTGCGCCTGATTGTAGGCGCGCGCGGTGAGCGCCATGCCGGAGATGCCGGTCGGGAAACCGAGATAGTTTTCGATCCGCGCGCTGGCGCCGGCCTGGCCCCCGAACGCGCGCTGATCGCACACCGCGACCGCCAGCCCCTCGGACGCGGCGTACACCGCGGTCGACAACCCTGCCGGCCCCGAGCCGACGATCGCAACGTCGTACAGCTTGGAGCGATCGATGTGGCCGTTCATCCCCATCGCCCGCGCCAGCTCGGACTCGCTGGGGTTGCGCAGCACCGTGCCGTCCGGCGTCACCACCAGCGGAAGATCGCGCGGAGTGGGCGAATAGCGCGCCACCAGCTCGGCGGCGTCGTGATCGGTCGCAGGATCGAGCAGATGATGCGGCCAGCCATTGCGGGTCAGGAAGCCCATCAGCCGCACCGCATCCGAGGCATTCGCCGAGCCGATTAGTACCGGGCCGCCGACGCCACCCTGGATCAAATTGACCCGACGCAGGATCAGCGCCCGCATGATCCGCTCGCCGAGATCTGCCTCGGCAACGAGAAGACCGCGCAGCCGGTCCGGCGGAATCAGCAGGCATTCGACCTCGCCCTCGGCGATGCCGTCGACCAGCGCGACGCGGCCGGACAATTGGCCGATCTCGGCCAGGAACTGCCCGGGCCCCTGCTCAGCCACCGGGGTGATGTGGCCGAGGCCGTCACGCTGGCTGACCGCGACATGGCCGGACAGCACCACGAACATCCCCGGACCGGGCTGGCCGGTCTCGAACAGCCGCGCGCCGTCGGCATAGCGCCGCACCTCGCCGAACCGCCGGATGCGATCGATCTCGGCCGGCGTCAGCTCCGGAAAGGTCTGATCGTGGCGATCGACCGGCCTGACCTGAGAGGCATCCGGCCGATCGTTCTCATAACTCGAATCCGCCATGCCTGTGCCTCTTCGCTTGGTCGCGCCGGTGTCAGTCGCCGCCAGCATCACCGCGCTGGCTGGCGTTATCATGACCGCCGGTATCCGGCGTGTCTTGCACGATCGCGACAGGGCGTGCGGGCTCCGGCTCGGCGCGGCCGCGGGCCTGCGCTTTGCGACGTTTCAGATTGGCGCGCAGCGCCTCGGCCAGCCGCTGCTCGCGACCAGAGCCTCGCGGGGGCGAATTCTGCATATCGGCCATGGTGAATACTGCTGAACTCTCGGTTCCATTGTTCGACATAATGGTTTCGGCATGTTGCCGCGAGTGAGACAGCCATGACAATCGAGGTTTCGGGCATCGCCCCGGCTGCGCAGCGAACGCTGGCGGTGTGGCACGACGTGTTCGTCAGCCGGGACTGCGACCGGATGCGGCCGCTACTCGCCGAAACGGTCGTGCTGCATTCCCCGGTGGTGCGGTCGCCGATCGTTGGCCGCGCCGCCTGCCTGCTGGTTCTGTGCACGGTCTCCAGCATTTTTCAAGGGTTTCGCTACCATCGCACCTACGTTGGCGACTCACAGGAGGTCGCACTGGAATTCAGCGCGGCGATCGACAGCTGGGATCTCAAGGGCATCGACCTGATGCACTTCAACGACGACGGCGAAATCGCCGAATTCGAGGTCCTGATCCGCCCGTTGCGGGCGCTGTCGGCGCTCGGCGAGGAAATCGGCCGCCGCATCGGGCCTCAGCTCATGCAGATCAAGCGCGGCGATCCGGTCCGCTGACCCTGGTTGGCGAGGGCTAGAACCCGCCAGCCGGCGAGCGGCTCGGATGCTGCGACCAATTCGCGAACCTTGTGGCCGGTTTTTCCCCGGCATCCGGCGCGATCCGCTTGCGCCGGCGGATGCCCTGTGGCAAGGAACGGCCGCGCCGCGCGGGAGCCCCACTGGCTGATTCCCCGCCCGGTCGATGCTGCCGTAGCTCAGTGGTAGAGCACTCCCTTGGTAAGGGAGAGGTCGACAGTTCAATCCTGTCCGGCAGCACCAGATTATCCATTTAAAATCAATCACTTAATCGAGGTCGCCGCCCATTGTGGCATGTTCCTTTGGAGCATGAAGAGGCAGAACAAAGCACGAAAGTGCGTGCCAAAACGTGCCAAATCCGTGCCTCCAATAGCCGTCAATCCTCGTGAGCGGATTGCTTACCTCCGAACGTCTTAGGCACTGCGGGACGATGCACCGATTGCAGGTGGCGATCGCCACAGTGGCGGCAGATTGTTCAAAGGCCGGGCGTTTGGCCTATTCAAACCGCTCGTCCCGCGATCGATCGTCTTCAATTTCTCGCTTGCGTTCTACCGCAACATCTCGCGCGAGCTGTTCTTTGGCTTCTTCTAAAAGCGAACAGAGACCCGCTGAGACTTCCGGCTCAAGGATATCAAGTAGCCGAGCATTTACTTCGATCAGCGCGGCACGGGAACCACTCCAGCTCGTCGGCTTGAACCGCCTGATGAACTCAGTGAGCACCCTCTTGGGATCTGGCGCATTGGCGAGAAGCGCCTTTGCTTGCTCCGACCAAACCTGAGATCCTTGCTCGATCGACTGTGCAAACGTGACGATCGAGGCCGCTAAAGTAAAGCGCACCTCACGCTCCCGGTCGCACCATGCGATGAGTTCGGCGCATGGAATCTCGTCGGCCGGATTCGAATGAAGGTAACGCAGGCGCGTGAAATCGAAGACTATTCTCCGGTTCTCCTCGTCATTTCCACCGAACAGAGCGTCGAGGACTGGCCCCGGTTGAATACTCATCAAAGCCTTGAGCAGATCGTGATTATCGAAGACATGGCTTTCATATTCCAAAAATGCCTGCCGCAAACGGCTGATAACCTCCGCGGCAATCGGAACAGCCTCTGTCCCTGACAAGCAGGCTCGCACAACACCCGCAAGTTGGTAGTCATTCCGCTGACGTTTCTTTCCAAATCTGACGCGTCGCAGAAGCTCCTGGCCGGCCACCAGGAGTTCCGGCTCATGCTGCCTTTCTGCTGATCGATCCGAGTGGAGGCGCATAAAGAGGATCTCCAGCGCCACGTCGAACCCTTCAGGTTGTTCGGCGATGGAAATTAGCAGGTCTTTCAGATCACGGCCCGCTAGCTGGTCCGACGTTCGCCCAAGCGCAAGGTCACGGTACATCCAGATCGGGACCTGCCCCGAGCTGAGAACTCGCTTCAGTCGTTCGACACCTCGCGCGTCAATCGGCACCGCTGACTGCAACACAGGTAGAAAGACCACCACGCCAGACTGGTGAAGTGCCGCGTCGAGGAGATCGTGTGCGAGGTCCCGCTCTTTTTCCCAGAGTTCGGCAAGGAAGCCCCGGAGAATTTGAGGATTCCGCTGCTCCTCAGAGAGCTTTCCAAGCTCGTCCACGAGTCGCACCCAGGTTGCGCGAGGGTCCATTGACGCGCCGGCGAGTCCACCACCGAATGCCCAGGCCCCGTTTCCGCCGCGGAGAAGGTCGGGCAGCAATTCCGCAAACGCCGCCTCGTCAATGGCAACCGCCGCGCCAAGGTCGCGCGCTATAGCTTCCAGACGTTCGTGCTGGTCTGTGATATTGCCATCGATGTCCTCGTCACCAAATTCGATCCCGCCCGACTGATTACCAAGGACGGACGCGCGGACCCGATCCGGGAGCCTGGACGGCCTCAACACGGATTCAAGAATGGTAAGCCGTGAAGCATTTTCAGGGAGCAGTTGTTCGGCGTCGAAGTATATCGTTTGACGGCAGGCTACCCATCCTTCGCGCCAGAACCCGTCCGCGGAAAACCTCCGGAAAAGTTCTTCCAATTCGGCGACCATATGCGCCGAAGTCCACAAGCCGCGGAAGCTCTTCGCCAGAACCTTGCGCAACTCAAGCTTGAGTATGCCTTCGGTGAGCGCCAAGCGTTCGATCAGAGCTAGCGCTGCGCCGTACCACTCCGCTACATCTTGAGCGCTGCTAGGCTCATAGCCGTAATCTCGCGACCGCGAGCCGAACTCGAAGGGGTAGACAGAACTGAAATGCATGGCCTCCAGCGCTGCTTCCAGAGCCGCCAGACCCAGCGACTGCTTCGTTAGCTGGTTTGATCGTAGTAGCCGCTCGATAACGCCCAGTCGCTGCTCCACAGTGGCGTGAGTTCCGGAGAGGTAGAGCGAAAACAGTGACGTGAACGTATCCCAGGCTTCCTTGGGCTCACGCTCGCTCGTGTCCTGCGTCGCTGCCCATATCAGCACTGCAGTCGTTCTTTCGAACAGAAGCGGATCGTAGGCGAGAGACCGAAGCAGCCAGCGATAGCGATACAATACCTTTGCGGCCGTCGGGGAATCACCATTGGCGGCCCGCTCCAAAACCGTAAGAGCCGCTTCGGGCTGCACGGGAGCAACGTTCTCAAACATCGCCCGGTGGCAATCATTCAAGGCTGACAGATCGCTCAGCAGGCCGCCGGGCCTTAGCCACTGCTCCACGATTGCCACGGCTCGGGAGTGGTCGTGCAGAAACGATAGTCGCCGTGAGAAGGATCGCGCGAGGCGCTCCGTTCCACCGGTCACGAGCTGCTGGTCGATAATGTCGTACGGCGTATCATCGAGTGCACGGGCGGCAAGTCTGTTCGCAATCGCATGGGGCAGCACCGCCCGCCAAACACTTCGCTGCTGGACAAGGTCGCGGTGAAGCAATTCACTGACGTGTCGGTAGAGTTCTCGCGGTGCTTGATCCGCAATCAATGCCAAACGTGGCAGCTCCGCTTCCTCCCCTGTCAGGGCTTCGCCCTCGAAGGAATACACCAACGAACACGCCTGAGCCGCACGGAGTAGTGCATGGTCTTCATCGTGGCGTTGGCGAAAGAGACGCTGGAAGAGTTCGTCGTCCGAGAGGCCGGCAATTGTTTCGGACCGTCCGACGGTCTCCGCTAGGGCGATTGCGATTCGGGCGTTGCCGCCAGAGGCCTGAGCGATCGTGCGAGCATCAACCTGCGAAAGGCCTGGATATCGACGCGCTACCAGCTTTTCGATAACCTCGGGCGACGATGTGTCGAGCGTGACAATTTCAGTTCCCTCGGGCTGATCGTCGCGCACGTCGTACTCAATCGTGAGGACGCTTACCGTGCTGCTAGGCACGGAGCACAGGTCGGAGAGCCTGCGGTGCAGATCCGGTGGGCAGTTGTCGACGATTAGAACCGCCCGGGTACGGTTCGCGATCATGTCCGAGGCGAGCCCTGTCGGCTGCGGATCGGGGTCGTCGGACAGGTTAGTGTAGACAGCAAGCGAGGGCGGCAGTGCACGCGCCCCGATTCGGGCATCAAATAGGGCTTGAACCAGTCGAGTCTTACCGACACCCGATAAGCCGACCAAGCGCACCATCTTGCCTGCCTTGGCAAGCATATCGCGCAGCTCGTCAATCGCGTCGGCTACTGGATGAGCTGTAGCGTCGCGGTGATTGCGGAGTTGGAGGCGAACCATGTCATCGTGCAGGTACTCAGCTTCGACACCTTCGCTTCCACTGCCCCAAGGACCATAGGGACGCCAACCACGGAGAGGGCGGCCGACTTTCTCCCTCACCCAAGTAATCAGACCAGGATGGCGCCTAACCCAAGTAGCCAGGCGGGTCCGGTCATAGAAGTCGACATGGAGCTGCTCCGCCTTGGGAACTCCGGCCAGGGCGTCACTCAATGCTCTTCTCCGACTCTGAAGGGAGGAATCTGCTGTTGAGCCACGCGAACTGGCGATCACATAGGAGCCGGCCTCGTCGGCGAGTTTGGCTATGACGGGACGAATAACGCCATTCGGGCGCATCTCTCTGCCGATCGCAGCCTTTGCCATGTCCTGCGCTTTAACCTGGAATCCTGCGGAGGCACGGGCGATGAATCCATCAATAGATGCGCCCGGCGGCAACGCCACGCGAACATCCAATCCGCCGTCCGAGGCAGTCTGGTTGCCCCCCCACGTGACTGCCGCGGGCGACAGGCCACGGCTGACGAGTTCGGCTTCGCACAGGCGTCCGACAAGCTCTCTCAGATCAGTGTCGTTCAGTTGGGCAACATCGTCGGGCGTGACGTCAAACATCTTGATGTTCGGGCTTTTTGTTGAGTTCGGTGAGGGGCCACGCGAACATGGTGCTAATTTATCCCGATTCGCGTCGCCCCCTATGCGACCCCACACAGACAAAACCTTCGCCGCCTCAGTGAGGTCTTCCTTGATCCGATAGTCAGCCTGACGGCGTAATCCGATGGCTTGAGCGATCGCGGTAACGCCGGCCCCTGCGGCCTAGATACCTATCCGTTGACCCTCTTTGATCGCCTCGGCGCCAAGTGTTCAGATGTTTGGGGAGTGGGCCAAGCCCGGGACGGCTGCCTTGCAAATCGCTGGTGCTCCTTGGTAAGGAGAGTTAGCAAGTTCGATCCTGTCCGGCATTTGCCAACGCGTTCCTCAGTGTACTGCAAGGCAGCGTGCGCCGATGCGTATTCGAGTTGAAATTCAGCCTTGAGTAGAATTTCATACGGCATCGCCGCTGGTGGATTTGCCGAGATGTTTCAGCTGTTTTCACGCGCCAAAACCGCCAATCAGTTCCGGGCCCGCAACGCGGCGCGGGATGCGGAGACCGATGCGGCGCGGGTGGGTTCGATCGTTTCCGCAATTGAAACCGCGCTGCTGGCGGCGCAGGCCGAACATGCCGGACTGAGCGAGCGGCTCCACGACGTGCTGGCGCGGGCGGCTATCACCGTTGGCACCGAGACCGACGAATATATCGACCGCGCTCCCGAGGACACCGCACTGCAGAACCAGTTCAGCACCGAAATCGCCAATGGCGAACGTCGGCTGCGCGAACTGGAGACCAGTATGGGCCACTACCAATTCCTCAAGACGGTGCTGGCGACGCGTTTCCCCGAGCACACGGCCGCCGACGGCGCGAAGTAGCCGATAGGTCGCCCAACCGAGCCGACGGCTCACCGGTGAGTTCCGCGCTCTTTCTCCGTGAACATTCCATGAACTCCGGCTAGACTCTGCCGTATCGCTCCCGAGCCACGAGATTCGCAAATCCCATGACCGATCTGACCATCACCTGCCCGAACTGCGCCTCGTCGGTGCCGCTGACCGAATCGCTGGCGGCGCCGCTTTTGAAGGACACGCAGGCCAAATACGAGCGGCTGATCAAGCAGAAGGATCAGGACATCGCCGGGCGCGAGCAGGCGCTGCGGGCGCAGCAGGCGGAGGTGGAGAAGGCCAAGGCGGCGGTGGCGCAGCAGGTCGCCGACCAGGTGATGGCCGCGCGGACGCGGATCGCCGCGGAGGAAGCCGCCAAGGCGAAGCGCCTCGCCGAAAACGATCTCGCCGACAAGGCGCGGCAGCTCGCCGAGCTGCAGGACGTGCTGAAAAGCCGCGACGCCAAGCTGGCCGAGGCACAGCAGGCGCAGGCCGAGTTTGTGAAGAAGCAGCGGCTGCTCGAGGACGAGAAGCGCGAGCTTCATCTGACGATCGAGAAGCAGGTCCAGGCTGGTCTCGATGAGGCGCGGCAGAAGGCCCAGCAGGCCGCGGAGGATAATCTGCGGCTCAAGGTCACCGAGAAGGAAGAGCAGATCGCCGCGATGCAGCGGCAGATCGAGGACCTGAAGCGCAAGGCCGAACAAGGCTCGCAGCAATTGCAGGGCGAGGTGCTGGAGCTCGAACTCGAAGCCTCGCTGCGCGCCAAGTTTCCGCATGACCAGATCGAGCCGGTGCCGAAGGGCGAATTCGGCGGCGACGTGCTGCAGCGGGTGGTGAGCACCGCGGCGCAGCCGTGCGGCAGCATCCTGTGGGAATTCAAGCGCACCAAGAACTGGTCGGATGGTTGGCTGACCAAGCTGCGCGACGACCAGCGCAAGGCCAAGGCGGAGCTGGCGCTGATCGTCTCCAACGCGCTGCCGAAGGGCGTGCACACCTTCGACCATATCGACGGCGTCTGGGTCACCGAAGCGCGCTGCGCGATTCCGGTGGCGATCGCGCTGCGGCAGTCGCTGATCGAGCTCGCCGCCGCGCGCCAGGCCGGCGTCGGCCAGCAGAGCAAGATGGAGCTGACCTATCAGTACCTCACCGGCCCCGCGTTTCGGCAGCGGATCGAGGCGATCGTCGAGAAGTTCACCGAGATGCAAAGCGATCTCGACAAGGAACGCCGCTCGATGATGCGGATGTGGGCCAAACGCGAGGCGCAGATCCGCGGCGTGCTCGAAGCCACCGCCGGAATGTATGGCGACCTGCAGGGCATCGCCGGCAAGGCGCTGGCCGAGATCGACGGCATGGCGCTGCCGATGCTGGAAGACTTCAGCGACGACGACGGCGACAGCGAAGCGGCGTAAGTCCGGTTCTATCCGCCCGCGCACAGGCGCGTGGACTCAGGCGATGGTCCGGGCCTGTTCGGCGAGCTGGTCGCGATGCTCCGGCGCCGCGATGGCGATCATCCGCCGCGCGCGCTCGGCGAGGCCGCAACCGCGCAGCTCGGCGACGCCCCATTCGGTGACGATCGCATCGACATCGGCCCGCGGCGTCGTCACCGTCTCGACCCGTGCGACGAGGCGGCTCGCCCCATCCGGCGCCGTCGCCGGCAGCGCGATCAGCGCTCTCCCACCCGGCGAGGCATTGGCGCCGCGGATGAAATCGAGCTGGCCGCCGATCGCCCCGATCGCGACGCCGTTCAGAGTCTCAGCGTTGATGCTGCCGTCGAGCCCGACCTGGAGCGCCGAGTTGATCGCGGTCAGCCTGCTGATCCGCCTCAGCACGCCATGATCATGCGTGTAGGCGGCCGGATGCATCACCACCGCGTTGTTTCGGTGCGCGAAGCGGTACAGCCGCTGCGTGCCGATCAGCTGGTTGGTGATGGTGACGCCGGGATCGATGCCCTTGCGCGCATTGGTGACGACGCCGCGCTCGATCAGCTCTACCACCGCGTCGTTGATCAGCCCGGAATGGATGCCGAGGTCGCGCGCATGCGCCAGCGACGACAGGATCGCGTCCGGGATCTTGCCGACGCCGAACTGCAACGTCGCGCCGTCGGCGATCAGCCCGGCGGCGTTGGCGGCGATCTGGCGGGACACGTCGTCGAGCCCGCCGGACGGCAACTCCAGCGGCGCGCGACTTGCGATGACGCGGTGATGGATCGGAGTGTCGTCCGGCCACTCCGCCCCGAACGTGAACGGCGCGTCCGGATTGATCTCGGCGATCACCACCCGGGCGCGACGCGCGGCATCGATGACATAGTCCCGCGACAGGCTGGCGCTGAGCCGGCCGTCCTCCGCTTGCGCGAGCTGCACCAGCACGACATCGGCGCGGTGCCGTCCGGTCGCGAAGTCGGCGCAGAACGCCGAGTAGTTGCTGGGAACGACATCGAGCCGGCCCGCGCGTGCCAGTTTCCGGGCATTGCCGATGACGCCGTAGCTGACGAACGAGACGTTCGGCGGCGCGGCCGCGAACGTGTCCGAGAACACCGGCCCGACCATCAGCCGGAACGGCGGGAGCCCCGCCGCCTGCGCCATCAGCGCCTCAGTCAGCGTCAACGGCTCGGCCGTGGCCTGACCGCACACCACGAGATCGCCGGCACAGATCAGGCCGGCGAAGTCGATCGACGCGCTCTGGGCTGGCATCGGCGGCGCTCGCGCCGATCCGCGATCAGTACGACTTCGCCAAGCCGAGCACCTTCTCGGCGATAAAGCTGAGCGCGAGCTGCGGGCTGACCGGCGCGATCCGCGGGATCATCACTTCGCGCAAATAGCGCTCGACGTGATACTCCTTGGCGTAGCCGAAGCCGCCATGGGTCATCACCGCCTGCTCGCAGGCCTGAAAGCCCGCTTCGCCGGCCAGATACTTCGCCGCATTGGCGGCAGCGCCGCACGGCATGCCCTGGTCGTATTGCCACGCCGCCGACATCACCATCAGCCAGGCGGCTTCGAGCTCGACCCAGTTCTTTGCCAGCGGATGCTGAATCCCCTGGTTTTGGCCGATCGGGCGGTTGAACACGATCCGGGTCTTGGCGTAGTCGGCGGCACGCGACAGCGCCAGCTTGCCGAGCCCAACCGCTTCGGCCGCGATCAGGACCCGCTCGGGGTTCATGCCTTCGAGGATATAGTGGAAGCCCTTGCCTTCCTCGCCGATCCGGTCCTCGACCGGAATCTCGAAATCCTCGAAGAACAGCTCGTTGGAGTCGACGATCTTGCGGCCCATCTTCTCGATCTCATGCACCTTGATCTTGGTGCGATCGAAGTCGGCATAGAACAGGCTGAGGCCGTGGGTCGGTGACTTCACCTCTTCGAGCGGCGTGGTGCGCGCCAGCAGCAGGATCTTGTTTGCGACTTGCGCGGTCGAGATCCACACCTTCTGGCCGTTGACGACGTAGCGGTCGCCCTTCCGCACCGCGCGGGTCTTGAGCTGGGTGGTGTTGAGGCCGGTGTTCGGCTCGGTCACGGCGAAGCACGCCTTGTCGCGGCCCTCGACCATCGGCGGCAGCATGCGCTGGCGCTGTTCCTCGGTGCCGAACACCACGACGGGGTTGAGGCCGAACACGTTGATATGCACCGCCGAGGCGCCCGACATGCCGGCACCGGATTCCGAGATCGCGCGCATCATGATCGCCGCCTCGGTGATGCCGAGACCGGAGCCGCCATAGGCCTCCGGCACGCAGATGCCGAGCCAGCCGGCGTCGGCCAGCGCCTTGTGGAAGTCGTGCGGGAAGCCGCCCTCGCGATCCTTCTTCAGCCAATAGGCGTCGTCGAAACCCTCGCAGATCTTGGCGATGGCATCGCGAATGGCTTCCTGTTGATCGGTGAGTGCGAAGTCCATGACTGGCTCTTTGTGTTGTTGTTGCTTGGACGGACGAGCGGACGTTGCGTGAGGCCTAGGGCGCCATCTGCGACGGCAGCCACAGAATGATGCTCGGGAACGCCACCATGATGGCGATCGCGATCAGGTGGGCGATGAAGTGCGGGAACGTGCCGTGGAACACTTCGGCGACCGGCCGCTTGGCGTAGCGCGCGACGATGAAGCAGTTCAGCCCGACCGGCGGCGTGATCATGCCGACCTCGGCGGTGACGATCTTGATCACCCCGAACCAGATCGGATCGAAGCCGAGCGACTTGATCAGCGGCATCACGATCGGCACCGTCAGCACCAGGATGGCGATCTGATCCATGAAAGAGCCGAGCACGATGTAGCCGCACAGGATCAGCGTGATGATCACCCAGCGCGAGGTCTCCAGCGATCCGACCCAGGCGACAAGGTCCTGGGTGACGTGGGTGAGCGTGAAGAAGTAACCGAAGATCGACGCACCGACCAGGATCGTCACGATCATGCAGGTGCCGTAGCTGGCGCTGAGCAGCGCCTTGTACAGCGTCCTCGGCGTCACCTTGCCCTTGGAGATCGCCAGCACCAACGCACCGGCGGCACCGAGCGCCGAGGCCTCGGTCGGGGTCGCGACGCCGAGATAGATCGTGCCGGTGACCAGCGTGAACAGCGCCAACATCGGGCCGATCTGCCACAGCAGCACGAAGCGCTCGCGCCACGGCACCGACGCCACCCGAGGCGCGCGTGACGGATCGAGCCAGACCAGGACGTAGATCGTCGCCATGATGGTCGCGGTGACCAGCGCGGCGGGAATGATGCCGCCGATCAGGAGCTGACCGATGTTGACCTCGGCGAGCAGGCCGAAGATCACCAGCGCCACGCTGGGCGGGATCAACATCGCCAGCGTGCCGGAGATCGCCACCACGCCGGCTGCCATCTTCGGCTCGTAACCCTGCTTGATCATGGCCGGCAGGCTGGTCGACGACAACGTCGCGGCCGACGCCGTGCTGGTGCCGCAGATCGCGCCGAAGCCGGCGCCGGCGAGCGCCGTCGCCATGCCGAGGCCACCGGGGATGCGGCCGACCCAGGCCGAGGCGGTTTTGAACAACGCGTCGGCGACGCCGGACAGCAGGACGAGCTCGGCCATCAGCAGGAACATCGGGATGGTGATCAGCTCGTAGGACGACACCGTCGACAGCGGCGCGGTCTCCAGGATGCCGAACAGCGTGCCGGTGCCGCCGACCATCAGCAGGCCGACCGAACCCGAGAACGCCATCGCGAAGCCGACCGGCGTGCCGATCGCGAGCAGGACGAACAGCAGGCCGAGAACGATCAAGGTTGTCATGTCGGCCGCCGCTATTCGAAGGACTTGGCTTCACCGACCCCGACCAGGGGCGGCAACGGATAGAGGTCGCGGCCGGTGACGAGGCTCGCCACATGGCCTGCGAGCATCAGCACGAGCCGCAGCACCAGCACGCCGCAGCCGAACGGCACCAGCGCCGCCGAAATCCAGGTCGGCCACGGGATCGCGCCGGCGAGCACGTCGTTTTGCTGGAAGTTATCGAGCGCGCGGTCGAAGCCGACCTTGCACAGCAGCGCGAACACGAACAGGCCGGTCAGCGCGGTGACGATCTCGGCGAGGCGCCGCCCCGCGAGCGAGAACCGCGGCACCAGAATGTCGACGCCGACATGAACGTGCTCACGTAGCGCGTCCGACAGCGTCAGGAAGAACACCCCGGCCATCAAATAGAGGCCGATCAGATCGTAGGTGAAGGAGAACGGACGGTTCAGCGCGTAGCGCATGAACACGTCCGCCACCACCAGCACCATGATCGCGAACATGAAGGTGACCGCGATCAACGTCAGCGCTCGTTCGAGCGCGGCGAGAGCGGCACTGGCTCGCTGCATCACGCGGTCTCCATGCGTTGTCTAGGGGACGCTTACTTGCCGGCACCAGCGGCGAGCAGGCTCTGAAACTCTTGGAGTGCTTGCGTGCCCGGCTTGCCGCGCGAGTCGATGCCGGCGGCCCATTCCTTGGCGACGCCCTTCAGCTTGTCCTTCATCTGCGCCTTGGTGGCGTCAGGGATCGGATCGAAGGTCACGCCTGCGTCGTTGAGCTGCTTGCGGGTCTGCTGCTGTTCCTTGTCGACGTCGGCGCAGACCTTCGGCTCGATCGCCTCGGAGGCTTCTTCCATCGCCTTCTTGACGTCGTCCGGCAGCTTGGCCCAGGCCCGCTCGCTGATCGAATAAGCGACGATGAACGAGCCGAAGCTGACACCGTCGGTGGCGTGCTTGACCAGCTTGTCGAGGCCGTAGGACGCGATGCTGTCGGCCGGGAACAGCACGCCGTCCATGGTGCCGCGCGCCAGCGACTCATAGGCGTCCGGCGCCGCCATGCGCACCGGCACGGCGCCAAGCGCGCGCAGGGTCAGGTCCTGCGCACCGCCGGTCGAGCGCAGCTTCAGACCCTGGATCGTGTCCATCGAGTCAACCTTCTGCTTGACCGTGAACACCTGATACGGCGGCAGAACCACGGCCATCAGCAGCTTGATCTTGTTGGGCGCGTATTCCTGCTTGGCGAGCACGCCGTCACGTGCGCTCTTCCAATAGGCCATCGTGCCCTGACAGCTCGTGGCGAACGACTCCGGCAGTTGCGCGACTTCCGACAGCGGCATCTTGTCGGAGGCGTAGGACGGCGCGATGTAGCCGATGTCGACGACGCCCGACTGGGTCAGACGCAGCAGGTCGGTCGCCTTGCCCATCTGCTGGTTCGGATAATAGCTGAAGGTCACCGCGCCGTTGGTGCGCTTGGTGACGTCGTCCATCCACGGCTTCAGCATCAGGCGGACGAGATAGTGCCCGGCGGGAAACGAGTCGGCGACCTTGAGTTCGAGCGCCTGAGCAGGCGCCAACGCCATCGTCACCGGCAGCGACAACGCCACCGCCCAAGCCACGCTTGTCCGCATCCGCAGTCCTCCCTGTGTCCGTCCGCAGCAGCGGCCGGGGCGGCTTGTGCCGCTTTGATGGGGGGATCGTACATACAGGTGAATTTTTCAGTCAATATGATGGACAATGCATAGAGGCATGCGCCGGGCGAACACCCAAATCGATTGACCGCGTTATTTTTTGAATTCTAGCTACACAGACGTGAACTGAAGGATCGCGCGTTGGGACCTCTGGCTGGCATTACGATACTTGACCTGACCTCGGTGCTGATGGGGCCCTATGCCACTCAGACGCTCGCCGACATGGGCGCGGACGTCATCAAGGTCGAGAGCCCGGAGGGCGACATCGTCCGGCACATCGGTCCCGGCCGCACGCCCGGCATGGGCGGGATGTTTCTCAACACCAATCGCGGCAAGCGCAGCATCGTCATCGACCTCAAACAGGACGATGGCCGGCAGGCGCTGCTGCGGCTCGCCGCGCGGGCCAACGCGCTGATCTACAACGTGCGTCCGCAGGCGATGGCGCGGCTCGGCTTGAGCTACGAGCAGGTCGCCGCGGTTAATCCGGGCATCGTCTATCTCGGCGCGTTCGGCTACGGCCAGGACGGTCCCTACGCCGCCAAGCCGGCCTATGACGACCTGATCCAGGGCGCTGCCGGCGTCCCGACCCTGCTCGCGGCGGCCGGTGACGGCACCCCGCGCTACGTGCCGATCACCATCGCCGACCGCATCGTCGGGCTGATGGCCGTCAACGCCATGCTCGGCGCACTGCTGCATCAGCAGCGCACCGGCGAAGGCCAGCGCATCGACGTGCCGATGTTCGAGTCGATGGCCTCATTCGTGCTGGTCGATCATCTCGGCGGACTGACGTATGAGCCGCCGCTCGACCATGGCGGCTACGCCCGCCTGCTGTCGCGCTCCCGCAAGCCGTACCGCACCAGCGACGGCTATCTGTGCGTGCTGATCTACAACGACAAGCAATGGCGCAGCTTCTTCGAGGCGATCGACCGCACCGATTTCCTGGCGCAGCCACGCTTCGCCAATCACGCGGCGCGCACCCGGCACATCGACGAGATCTACGAAGAGATCGGCGCCATCTTCCAAACCCGCACCACAGCCGAATGGCGCGAACTGCTGGAGCGCGCCGATATTCCGGTGATGCCGATGCACAGCACGGAGTCGATCCTCGACGATCCGCATCTGCGTGCGGTCGGCTTCTTCGAGACCATCGAGCACCCGGTCGAAGGGCGCGTACGCCAGATGAAAGTGCCGTCGACCTGGAGCGCGACACAGCCGGAGCCCGGCGCTCCGGCGCCGACGCTTGGCGGCAACGGCCGCGACATACTCATCGAAGCAGGCTTCTCGGCCGCGGAGATCGAACGCCTGGGCCACAGCAAGGCGGTGCATCTGCCCGACTGACAACCGGCCCGCGGGCCCAATTGAATCACAGGGAGACGACGATCATGGCGGGGATGTATTTCGAGGAATTCGAGGTCGGCCAGGAATACCGGCATGCGCTGACGCGCACGGTGACCGAGATGGATAACACGATGTTCAGCCTGCTGACGCTGAACCCGCAGCCGCTGCACATCGACGCGCATTTTGCGGAGAAGACCGAATTCGGCCAGCGTATTTTCAACAGCCTGTACACGCTCGGCATCATGATCGGCATGACCGTCTATGATACGACGCTGGGCACGACCGTTGCTAATCTCGGCATGACCGACGTGACCTTCCCCAAGCCCGTGTTCCACGGTGATACGCTGCGCGCCACCACGAAAGTGCTGTCGAAACGCGAGTCGAAGTCGCGCCCAAACGCCGGCATCATCGAGTTCGAACACCACGCGCTGAACCAGAACGACGAGATCGTTGGCAGGTGCCTGCGCACGGCGCTGATGCACAAGAGGCCGGCCTGATGCGTTCGATGCTGTTCGTGCCGGGCGACAGCCCGCGCAAATTCGAGAAGGCGTCGCAAGGCGCGGCCGACGCGCTGATCATCGACCTCGAAGATTCCGTCGTCGCCGAGAAGAAGGACGAAGCCCGCAGCCTGACCCGCACCATGCTGCAGGCACCGCGCGGCCGGCAGAAGCTCTATGTCCGCGTCAACGCGCTCGACACCGCCCGCACGCTCGGCGACCTCGCTGCCGTGATGCCGGCGCGGCCCGACGGCATGGTGTTGCCGAAATCGCGCGGCGGTGACGACGTGCGCAACGTTGCGCTGTGGCTCGATGCGTTCGAAGCCGCCGCGGGCATCGAGTCTGGAGCGACCCGGATCGTCGTGGTCGCGACCGAGACCGCCGGCTCGATCTTCGGACTCGGCAGCTACAAGGACTGCTCGCCGCGGCTTGCCGGGCTGATGTGGGGCGCGGAAGACCTCGCCGCCTCGCTCGGCGCCACCGAAAACGGCTCGGCCGGCCTGTTTCACAGCCCGTACCGGCTCGCGCGCGACCTGTGCCTGATGGGCGCGGCGGCGGCCGAGGTCACCGCGATCGACACCGTCTATACCGACATCGACAATCTCGCCGGGCTGGAAGCGGAGACCCGCGCCGCGCGGCGCGACGGCTTTGCCTGCAAGGCGCTGATCCACCCCAAGCACGTCGACATCGTCAACGCCGCCTTCGCCCCAACCGAGGCTGAACGGAGCTGGGCCGAAAAAGTGATTGCGGCGTTCGCCGACAATCCCGACGCCGGCACGCTGCGGCTCGACGGCAAGATGCTCGACAAGCCACATCTGCGCGCCGCGCAGAAGATTCTCGGACTATGACAAGCGCGGGTGGCCGGATCGGCCGCCCCGAGGGCCTCTGATGATCGTTCGCCAAGCCGCAAATGTTCTGGACATCCTGGAATACTTCGCGCGCGTGAAGAAGCCGGCGACGCTGGCGGAAATCGCCGATCATTTCGGCTGGCCGCGCTCGTCGACCTTCAACCTGCTGACCACGCTGGCCGAGAAGGGCTATCTGTACGAACCGCGGCCGCGCGCCGGCTATTATCCGACGCCGCGCTGGCTGGTAATGGCTCGGGAAGTCGCGGAGGTCGAACCGCTGCCGGGCTGGACTCACGCGCTGATCGCGGCGCTGTCGGCGGAGACCGGTGAGACCGTCGCGATCGCGGCGCCGGCCGGAGTGATGGCGGTATTCATCGACGTTGTCGAATCCGCAGCCGCGATCCGCTACTTCGCCAAGGTCGGTCACCGCGTGCCGATCCATGCGACGTCGAGCGGCCGGGCGCTGCTGCTGCAATACTCCAAGGACGAGCGCGACTCGTTGTATCGCAAGATCGAGTTCAAGCAATACAACCACACCACCCCGATCAGCATCGAGGCGGTCGAGGCAGAGTTGCGCATATCCATCGAGCGCGGCTATTGCCAGAGCTTTGCCGATTACAGCCGCGACCTCGCCGGGGTCGCGGTGCCGCTGCCGATCGGCGAGCGCCGGCTGTCGGTGGTGGTCGCAGGTCCGGAATATCGCATCGGCGACAAGACCGCGGCGATTGCCGTGACGCTGCAGCAGTTCGTCGAGCGGTTTCGGACGCAATAGTCATTCTGCGCCGCAGCCGACCAGTCCCGTCATTGCGAGGAGCGTAGCGACGAAGCAATCCAGAGGCAGCACGCGAGGCTCCTGGATTGCTTCGCTCCGCTCGCAATGACGTGGAAAGGGGCCGTGAAGCCCCTCGCACTGAGCTCAGCGATCGAACACCGTGTTACGCTGGGCGTTGACCAGGATGAAGGTGGTCCGCTTCGGAATTTCCTTCAGGTTTTCGGCGCCGATATAGGTCATCGCCGAGCGCAGGCCACCGGCGATCTTTTCGACCGTGGCGCGCACCTCGCCGCGATACGGCACCTCCACGGTCTTGCCTTCGGCGGCGCGATAATCGGCGACGCCGCCGTGATACTTGTTCATCGCGGTCTCTGACGACATGCCGTAGAACACCATGCTGGTCGGGGCCTTCTGCCCACCTTGCTCGGCATATTTCAATTCACCGCCGCACTCGTCATGGCCGGCCAGCATGCCGCCGAGCATGACGAAGTCCGCGCCGCCGCCATAAGCCTTGGCGAGGTCGCCGGGAACGACGCAGCCGCCGTCGGAGCAGACGTGGCCTTTCAGGCCGTGTGCCGCGTCGGCGCATTCGATCACCGCCGAGAGCTGCGGATAGCCGACGCCGGTGAGATCGCGCGTGGTACACACCGAGCCTGAACCGATGCCGACACGAACGATGTCGGCGCCAGCGATCACCAGCGCCTCGGTCATCTCCGCGGTGACCACCGTGCCGGCCATGATGATCGCGTCCGGATTCTCGTCGCGCAGCTTGGCCACCGCGCGCACGAACGCTTCGGTGTAGCCATTGGCGACGTCGATGTTCAGCATCGGCACCTTGACCTTGGCCTTCACCGCCGCGAGCCGCTCCCAATCGGCCGAGCCGGTGCCGACGGTAACGAACACGTTGGGATCCTCGTCGCCGGCGAGATACTCGGCCAGCCGATCGGGATGATGGAACTTGTGCAGGGCGACCAGCGCGCCGAACGGCCTAAAGGCCTTCGCCATCTCCAGCGTGCCGATGGTGTCCATGTTGGAGGCGATCAGCGGAAAGCCGGTCCAGGCCCGGCTGGAATGGCGGAAGCGGAAGTCGCGCTTGATGTTGGCCTCGAACCGCGACGACAGCACCGAACGCTTGGGCCGGATCAGCACGTCGCGAAAGTCGAGCTTCGGGTTCAAATCGATGTGCACGCACGCCACTCCCGGTTTCATCGGCCGAACGCCGACCTTAAGAAGGAAACATTGCGCATTGGTTGGCGCACGGGAAGGGAGAACGGAATGCAAGTGGCGGTGATGGGGGCCGGCGCGGTCGGGTGCTATTTCGGCGGGCTGCTGGCGCTGGACGGCCATGACGTCACGCTGATCGGGCGTCCGAACCATGTCGCCGCGATCGACTCGAACGGCTTGCGGCTGGAGACCAAGACCGGCACGCAGATGATCCCGCTGAAGGCCGCCACCGAGCCGGCTGCGATCGCCCCGCCCGATCTGGTGTTGTTCTGCGTCAAATCCGCCGATACCGAAGCCGCAGGCCGCGCGCTGCAGCCGCGGCTGAAGCCGGACAGCGTGATCCTCAGCCTGCAGAACGGCGTCGACAACGCAGCGAGACTGCAAGCCGCGATCGGCCATCCGGTGATCGCCTCGGTGGTGTATGTCGGCACCGAAATGGCCGGCCCGGGCCACGTCAAGCATCATGGCCGCGGCGAATTGCTGATCGGCGCCTCGGCGCAGAGCGATGCGATCGCGGCCGCGCTGACGGCGGCGAAGATCCCGACCACCGTGGCGCCCGACATCGATCAAGCGCTGTGGTCGAAGCTGATCCTGAACTGCGCCTACAACGCGCTGTCGGCGGTCGCCGACCTGCCCTACGGCGCGCTGCTGGCGATCGACGGCACCGAGCAGGTGGTCCGCAACGTGATCGACGAATGCATCGCAGTGGCCCGCGCCGGCGGCGTCAGGGTGCCCGACGATGTCCTCACCAAGACACTGGCGCTGCCCGGCGCGATGCCGAGCCAGAAATCATCCACTGCGCAGGATCTGGCACGCGGCAAGCCGAGCGAGATCGACTTTCTCAACGGCACCGTCGCTCGCCTCGGCGCCGCGCACGGGGTGCCGACGCCGACCAATCTGGCGCTGACCGTCATGGTCAAGCTGGTCGAGAGCCGCCGCGGCGTCGGCGCCGCGTGAGTTACGGCGTCAGCTTGATCCGGCAGTTGTAGGCTTTGCGGAAGCCGGCCGCGCGGGCATCGTCCTCCGAGCAGAACCAGCGGTTCGGCTTGGTCAGACTGGCGTAGCTCGGGCAGCCGCGGATCTGATACACGCCGACATTGCCGGTGATGCGGGCGCGGCGCGCCAGCTTGCCCTTGATGGTGCAGCCCGGCAGCATCGCCGGCTGATCAGGAAACATCACGTCGATCAGCTCGGTATGCTTGTCCTCGCGGCAGGCGGCGCCGCGCAGCGGGGCATCCTTGTCCCAGCGGCGAAAGTCGTTCGGCGCGACGAAGCAGCCCTGCCACAGCCCCTTGCGCTCGTCCTTGGCCTTGGTCTCGTCCCCGGCAAAGCGGTCCTTGCCGCCGGCAGCGGCGTTGAGGGCGAAGCCATCCTGCACCAGGCGGCGGCTGAGGCTGTCGCTTTCGCCGGCGATCGCGCAGGTGCCGAGCCGGCGTCCCTTGAATACCGGGTCCGGCCCGAGATCGCGGCAGGTGACGCTTCGGCCGCCGATCAGCTTGACCAGCGCATCGCGGGCTTCGAGGCCGCAGGCCGACGGATCGGCAAACTGGTTGACGCAGCGCTGATCGAGCTCGGGTGCATCGACACCTTCGAGCCGGAAGACCTTGTCGCCGAGCTGCAGGGTGTCTCCGTCCTTCACCACCGCTTCCGCCGCCAAGGCCGGCGCCGCCAGCGAGAGCCCCAGCACCATCACGATCAGTCGACGCATTCCCGAACCCTCGTCCCGTCTGCCGGCCGCTCCGGCCGGACACAGTCATACCAGCCGTGCGCCGAAATGGTAGTCGTGCAGCACCGGACGGCTTTGCGGCTTCGCAAGCGCTTGCTAGAACCAATTCATGTCCGACCAATCGATCCCCGATCCGGTGATGTCGTTCGACGACAAAGCGCGGATGATTCAGAACCGCCGCTCGATCCACGGCGCCATCATCGGCCTGCAACTCGACCGCTACGCGCCCGCGGAAGCGTGGAGCAGCCTGCCCTATCATCCCGTGTTCGTCGGCGACATCTCGACCGGCGTAATCCATGGCGGCGTCGTCACCGCGATGCTCGACGAGAGCTGCGGCATGGCGGTGCAGCTCGCGTTGCCCGGCAGCACCGCAATCGCCACGCTCGACCTGAGGATCGATTACTTGCGGCCGGCGACGCCCGGACAGGTGATGCGGGCGCATGCGCATTGCTATCACCTCACCCGTTCGATCGCGTTCGTCCGCGCCACCGCCTATCAGGACGCCGAGGACGTGCCGATTGCCACCGCAACCGCGATGTTCATGGTCGGCGCCAATCGCACCGACATGCTGCGGCAGACGCCGAAGGTGACGCTCGACTCCGCACCCGAGCTGGTCGCGCCGGACGATCCGGACGATGGGCCACTGGCGATCAGCCCGTATCCGCGCTTCCTCGGCATCCGCGTCGACGGCGATGCCCAGGCGACGATGCCGTATGATCCGAAGCTAGTCGGCAATCCCATTCTGCCGGCGCTGCATGGCGGCGTGATCGGGGCGTTCCTGGAGACCGCCGCGATCGTCAGCGTGCGCCGTGAGATCGGCCTCGCCACCGCGCCGAAGCCGATCGGGCTGACGGTGAACTATCTGCGCTCGGGCCGACCGCTCGACACCTTCGCCAAGGTCTCGATCGTCAAGCAGGGCCGCCGCGTGGTTGCGTTCGAAGCGCAGGCCTATCAGCGCGATCCAGCCGAACCGATCGCGTCGTGCTACGGCCACTTCAAATTACGCTCCGGCGCGGCGGAGTAAACCGCGGCTGTCATTGGTCGAATTCGCCGCTGCCGTTCACCGATTAAGCGGCGATTCACCACACTCCGGCAGGCGGAATCGGTTTCACGCTGGATTCAGCATTGTGGGAATAGGTATCTCGCTGTCGCAACGGGCACAGGCAGTCTGACGCGGCACACTGCTGCGAGATCGACACCTCTGATGACCGCGAACAGCAAGATCGCGAACGCCGTCTACATCGAATTCGTTCGGTTGCTGTACACCGCGCGCTGGCCCATCGTGGTGGTGGGCTGTGCGATGCTGACCACCGGGCTCGCCGTCGCCTGGCAGACTCGCGATGTGGTGATGGCGGTGATCGGGCTCACCGGCATGGCGGTGACGCTGGGACGACTCGCGTTGTGTTTCGCGTTCGACCACGCGGTTGCAAAGCGTCCGCTCGATGTGGCGACGGCGAAGCTGTGGGAGCGCCGGCTCGCGGTCGGCGTGATCTCTACTGGCGTTTGCGTCGGCGCCTTCGCGGTGCGCTGCTTCCTGCTGCCCGATCTCGCCGCGCACATGATCGCCGGCGGTCTGGTGTTCGGCTATTGCGCCGGCACCACCACGCGGTTTTCGATCCGGCCGTGGATCGTGCAGGCCTCGCTGGTGGTCTCAGTCACCCCGGCAGTCGCGGCAGCGCTGTGGAATTTCGACCTGCTGCACGTTGCTCAGGCGGTGCTGTTTCTGCTGTTCGCCTTGGGCGGCCTCGAACTGATCGATTACATCCACGCCACCACCGCCGAACAACTGACGCTACGCGCCGAAGCAACGCGGCTCGCCCGTGCCGACGCGCTGACAAATCTGCCGAACCGGCGGCATCTGGTCGAACACTTCAACGAACTCGCCAAGCGGCTGGCCCGCCATGGCGAAGGCTTCGCGGTGATCAGCCTCGATCTCGATTTCTTTAAAGAAGCCAACGACCGCTTCGGCCATGCGGCCGGCGACGAGATTCTGCGCACCGTCGCCGGGCGGATGACCGAACTGCTGGACGACGAGGACCTTGCGGCGCGGATCGGCGGCGACGAATTCGTCGTGGTGCAGGCCAACGTCTCGGATACGGCAGCAGCCGATGACCTCGGTC
This sequence comes from Rhodopseudomonas sp. BR0G17, assembly GCF_010907025.1. Classification (NCBI taxonomy): domain Bacteria; kingdom Pseudomonadati; phylum Pseudomonadota; class Alphaproteobacteria; order Hyphomicrobiales; family Nitrobacteraceae; genus Rhodopseudomonas; species Rhodopseudomonas sp. BR0G17. The sequence continues at coordinate 63,432 of NZ_QUML01000026.1, forward strand.
GCCGGATCGTGGCGGCGCTATCGGAGCCCTACGCGATCGCCGGCGAAGCCGTAATGCTCGGCGCCAGCTTCGGCAGCGCACTGGCGCCGACCGATGGCGTCACGCTCGACGAATTGCTGCGCAAGGCCGATGAGGCGCTGTATGCGGTGAAGCGCAACCGGCCCGGCCGAGTGCGCGAGGTCACTTCCTGGACCAACCAGGCGCCGTTGGTGCCGGAGATCGGCACCATGCCGGAGCACGACCAGACCACCTCTGCAACGCGGCCGACCAACGCCGACGCCGGCTGATCAGCGCCCACCATCGGCAAGCCGCCAGACATGGCGGGCGATCATCAGATCTTCATCGGTCGGGATCGCCCAGGCCGACACTTTGCTGTCCGGTGCGCTGATCCGCCCTGCCCCCGACAGGCTCGTATTCAGGCCCGGATCAAGGCTCACACCGAGCCAGGCGGCCTGCTCGCAGACGCGGCGCCGGATCTCTGAGGCATGCTCGCCGATGCCGCCGGTGAACACTAGCGCGTCGAGCCCGCCGAGTGCGGCGGCGAGCGAGCCGAGCTCACGGGAAATGCGATAGACGAACAATTCAATCGCCTCGCAGGCGCGCGGATCGTCGCTCGCCAGCAGCGTGCGCATGTCGTCGCTGATGCCCGACACGCCGAGCAATCCCGACTCGCGATACAGCAGATCCTCGATCTCGCGCGGCGTCATGCTCTTCTCTTCGAGCAGATACAGCACCACGCCCGGATCGAGCTCGCCGCAACGGCTCCCCATCATTAGGCCGTCGAGCGCGGTGAAACCCATCGTGGTGGCGATGCTGCGGCATCTCAGCATCGCGCACATACTGGCGCCGGCGCCGAGATGCGCCACCACCACCCGGCCATCGGCGACCGCCTGTCCGGCGACGTCCGGCAGCCGGCCCGCGATGTACTCATAAGAGAGCCCGTGAAAGCCGTAGCGGCGGACGCCCTGTTCGGTCAGCTCGCGCGGCAGCGCGAAGGCGGTGGCGACCTCCGGCAAGCGATGATGGAATGCGGTGTCGAAACACGCGATCTGGGTCAGCGACGGATGCAGCTTGGCCAGGGCCTCGATCGCCGAGACGTTGTGCGGCTGATGCAGCGGCGCCAGCCTGTCGAACGCGCGAAGCTGGGCGATCACCTCGGGCGTCACATCCACCGGTCCATCGAACAGCGCGCCGCCATGAACCACGCGATGACCGACTGCGCTTAGGCGGTGCTCGGGAAACGTCGTTTCGATCCAGCCGATCAGCACCGCCATCGCGTCGTCGTGGCTGCTGCCCTCGGGCAGGTAGGTATCGTAGCGGGTCGAGCCGTCGCTGTTCACCACCTTGAAATGCGGCCGGTGACCGAGGCTGCCGATGCCGCCTTCGCAGATCAGGTGATCGGCGGTCGGCTCGGTATGCGCTTCATAAAGCGCGAATTTGATACTCGAAGACCCGGCATTGAGGACCAGCAGCACATCGCTCATGCGGCACCTCCGGAAAGGCGCGGCGGCGCCGCGGTGGTGTGGCGGGCGAGCAGCAGCGCGATCGCACAGGAGCCAAGCCGAGCCAGCGTCTTGTCGGCGCGGCTGGTGAGGATGATCGGCACCCGCGCGCCGAGCACGATCCCGGCAACGCGGGCGTGTGCCAGATATTCAAGCTGCTTGGCGAGCATGTTGCCGGCTTCGAGGTCAGGCACCACGAAGATGTCGGCGCGCCCTGCGACCGGGGAGACGATACCCTTGGTCTTGGCAGCCTCTTCTGACACCGCATTGTCGAAGGCCAGCGGCCCATCCAGGATGCCGCCTTTGATCTGGCCGCGCTCGGCCATCTTGCACAATGCGGCTGCGTCGAGCGTCGAGCGGATGCTCTCGGTGACGGTTTCGACCGCCGACAGGAGCGCCACCCGCGGCTCGCCGATGCCCAGCGCATGCGCCAGATCAATCGCGTTCTGGATGATGTCGCGCTTATCGGCGAGCGTCGGATAGATGTTGATCGCCGCGTCGGTGACCAGTAGCGCGCGGGGATAGTCCGGCGCGTCGATCGCATAGACATGGCTGATACGGCGTGCGGTGCGGAGACCGCGGGCACGATCGACCACTGCGTGCATCAGCTCGTCGGTGTGCAGCGCGCCCTTCATCACCGCCTCGACCTCGCCGGCTCGCGCCATCGCCACCCCGGCTTCGGCAGCAGCCGCACTGTGCTCGACCGCGACGATCTCATAGCCAGAAAGATCAACCGCAGCCTGGGCGGCGGCTGCGCGTATCTTGGCTTCCGGTCCGACCAGCACCGGCACAATCAGCCCCTCGCGCGCCGCCTCGACAGCGCCGAGCAGCGAGGCGGAATCCACCGGATGCACCACCGCGGTTCGGATCGGCTGCAGCCCGCGCGTCATTTCGATCAGCCGCTCGTAGCGCTGCGCGGTGCGATTGAGATCGATTTCCGGCAGCAGCACCCGCGGCCGCGAAATCTTCTCGACCGGCGCGATCACTTCGGCGAGGCCGGTGATCACCTCTTCGCCGCGTTGATTGGTGGCGCGGCAATCCAGCAGCAGGCGTTTCTTGGCCGCGTTCTTCTCTTTGACCGTGACCGTGACGGTCACGGTGTCGCCGAGCAGCACGGGCCTTGCGAACCGCAGCGACTGATCGAGATAGATCGTGCCTGGTCCGGGCAATTGCGTGCCGAGCAGGGTCGAGATCAGCGCCCCGCCCCACATGCCGTGCGCCACCACCTGATGAAACATGTCACTCTTGGCAAAAGCCGCGTCGACATGCATCGGGTTGACGTCACCCGACATCACCGCGAACACCTCGATGTCGCGATAGGTGAGCGTGCGAACCAGACTGGCGGTGTCACCGACTTCGATCTCATCGAAGGTACGGTTTTGGATCTGCTCCATCATGTTTCTCCAGCCAGCTCCGATCAGCCGATCACATGATAGCCGGCGTCGATGTATTCGATATTGCCGGTGAGCGACCGCGCGCCGTCACCGACCAGAAAAGCGGCAACCGCGCCGACATCCTCGATGCTGACGAGCTGATGCGCCGGCAGCCGGGCGCGGGTGCGCTCCAGGAGTTCGTCGAACCGCGCGATGCCCGACGCGGCCCGCGTCATCAGCGGCCCCGGCGACAGCGCATGAACGCGGATCTTCTTCGGCGCCAGTTCGGCCGCCATGTAGCGCACCGAGCTTTCCAGCGCTGCCTTCACCGGACCCATCAGGTTGTAGTCTTCGACCACCTTCTCCGAGCCGTAGAACGACACGGTGAGCAGGCAGCCGCCGTCCGGCATCAGCGGCTCAGCAAGCTTGGCCATGCGGATGAACGAGTGACACGACACGTCCATCGCCATCGCGAAGCCGGCCTGCGAGCAATCGACCACGCGGCCGTGGAGGTCTTCCTTCGGCGCGAACGCGATCGAATGCAGCAGGAAGTCCAGACGGCCCCATTGCTGGGAGATCCGTTCGAACACAGCCTCGAGTTGACCCGGCTCGCGCACGTCACACGGCACCACGATCGGACAGCCGAGCTGTTCAGCGAGCGGGGCGACGTGAGGCGCGGCCTTGTCGTTGAGATACGTGACGGCGAGTTCGGCGCCGGCGTCGCGAAACGCGCGCGCGCAACCGAATGCGATGCTCTGATCGTTGGCAATGCCGACGACCAGGCCCTTCTTACCTTGCAAGTTCATTTGCTCTCCGTAACCTCAGCACCGTGTCATCACCATGACAGGTGCATGCGACCAACCGCCGAGCGCGGCTGGCACGTCACCGCTCACTTCAGCAATTGCTGGCGCATCCGTAATAGCTCTTTGCGCCGGGCGGGCGTGGTCTCCGGATAGCTCATTTTGAGGGATTCCATGGTCTCGACGATCACCTGCGAGACGATCAGTCGCGCATTCTCCTTGTCGTCGGCCGGAACGGCGTACCACGGCGAGTCATCACTGGAGGTCTCGCTGAGGCACTTCTCGTAGGCGTCCATATAGTCGTCCCAGTACTGTCGCTCTTCGAGGTCGGCGGCGCTGAACTTCCAGTTCTTCTCCGGCTCGTCGATCCGCGCCAGGAAGCGCTTGCATTGCTCCTCCTTCGACAGATGCAGAAAGAATTTGACGATCCGGGTGCCGTTGGCGTGCAGATGTTCCTCCAGATTGCGGATCGACCGGTAGCGTTTGTGCCAGAATGATTTGCCGAAATTTTCGCCATTCGGCACCTGCTCGCTTTGCAGGATGTCCGGGTGAACCCGGACGATCAGCACCTCCTCGTAGTAGGACCGGTTGAAGATGCCGATCCGGCCGCGCTCCGGCAGGTCGCGGGTGGTCCGCCACAGAAAGTCGTGCTGCAGCTCGGTCGCGCTCGGGTGCTTGAAGCTGAACACTTGGCAGCCCTGCGGATTGACCCCGGACATTACGTGCCGGATCACCCCATCCTTGCCGGCGGCGTCCATAGCCTGGAAGATCAGCAGCACGGCGTGGCGGTTGCTGGCGTAGAGCAGCTGCTGCAGGTCGCTCAGCCGTTCGACCTGGGCGCGGAGCAACTCGTGATAGTGCTCCTTGGATTCGTAGAACGGATCGACCTTGGTGGGCCATTTGCCGAGGTCGACTTTATCGCCCTCCTCGACCCGGAATTGCTTGGTCTTGATCTTCATTCCCGTCCTCTCGACGTCCTGAACCCGGGATTCGGCCGGCCGCCGCCCCGGCGGTCTCCCGTTCAGGGGAATTATAACCATCTGCGCGGCGAGGCCGCCACCGGCCCGTCCGCGGCATTGAACTTAGTCAGGCTTCGTTCATGATCGGCGCCCTATGGTTGCAGCCGGCCGGGTATGGGCGCCGCCAAGTGCACACCCGACATAAAGCGACCTCATTTGTACTTCATCTGCGCCCGGCCTGAGGGCTTATCTGGCGGCCTGAAGCGCTTGTGTAGTCAACGGAAATCACTATGGTGCGGGCCGCCCCGGACGGTCTCGGTTGCCGAACTGAGCCGGCACCCGTCGCTTCCGGCGGTCCACAGCGCTGATAAGAGCGGTCGAGATGGACACTTCTATTCCTAGTAAGGTTCTCGCCGCGCAGGCGCGCCGGAGCAACGCGGCGCGGATCGCGCTGTTTGTTCTGCCGCTGCTGCTGCTGGCCCCGGCGATCTGGAACGGCTATCCGCTGCTCCAATACGACACCGGCGGCTACCTCGCCCGCTGGTACGAAGGTTACCTCGTCATCAACCGGGCGACCTCCTACGGCATCTACCTGCATCTCGGGGAGCAGACCCAGTTCTGGCTCAACCTCGGCTTCCAGGCGATCGTTTCGCTGTGGCTGATCCAACTGACGCTGCGGGTATTCGGTATCACCAAACCGTTTCGGCTTGCAGCGATCGGCGTCGGCCTGATCGCCACCACGGCACTGCCGTGGATCACCAGCATGCTGCTGACCGATATCTTCGCCGGCCTGTCGGTGCTGTCGCTGTTCCTGCTGATCGCGTATCGCGACCAGACCTCGGCGGTCGAAAAGGTTCTGCTGTTCGCCTTCACGGCGTTCGCGGCTTCGACCCACAGCGCCACCATGATCGTGCTCACCGGCGTGAGCGTCGCCGGCTGGCTGTTGCTGCCCTGGCTGCGCGGCCGGGTCACCGCGTCGGGCCTCACGCTTGCCAGCTCGGCCCTGCTGGTCGGCGCGCTGCTGGTGCTGAGCTGCAACTACGCGCTGTCGGGCAAATTCACCTGGACCCCGGGCGGCTCCGGAGTCGCGTTCGGCCGGATGCTGCAGGATGGCATCGTCAAGCGCTTCCTCGACGACCACTGCCCCAAGCAACAGCTGAAGCTGTGCCCCTATAAGGACGAGCTGCCGCCGACCGGCGACGACTTCCTGTGGGGTGGCAACAACATGTTCGACAAGCTCGGCCGCTTCGAGGGCATGAGCGACGAGATGGAATTCATCTCCAAGCAGGCCGTGACCGCCTATCCGTGGATGCAGTTCAAGGCTGCGGCCAAGGCGACGTGGGATCAGCTGGTGCATGTGGCAACCGGTGAAGGCACCAATGGCTGGCTGCCGCACACCTACGGCATCATCGAGCGCTATCTGCCCGAGCAGAGTGCGGCGATGCGGGCGGCCAAGCAGCAGCATTGGGACATCAACTTCGACGCCGTGAACCTGGTCCACGTGCCGGTGGCGCTGGGATCGATGGTACTGATGCTGGTGATCCTCGGCTCGGCGCTGTGGCGGCACCGGCTCGACGACGTGACCCTGCTGGCCGGCACGGTGACGCTGGCACTGCTCGGCAATGCGCTGATCTGCGGCATCATCTCGGGACCGCATGACCGTTATGGTTCGCGGATCGTCTGGATCGCTACTTTCACGGCGATGATCGCGGCGATCAAATACTTCATCGACGACCACGACACCGCCGACGACGGCACGGATTGATCGTCGCTTTCGACAAACTCCACAAACAAAAGCCGCGCGGACCTAGTCCGCGCGGCTTTGTCGTTTCAGATGGCCCAGGCGTTACGGGCAGGGGTGACGCTGGCCGTCATAGCCGAGATAGGTGCCTGAGGCCGGATCGTACGAACGGAAGCGCTGCGAGCAATACGCGTCGGCGTCGGCCGCGCCGGCCTGCGCCTGACTGTTGGCGATCGCGCCGCCGATGATCGCGCCGGCCGCGAGGCCGCCAATCGCCGGGCCCCAGCCATAGCCGCCGTGGCGGTGGTAACCGCCATGGCCCCAGCCGCGGTAGCCGTGCCACCCGCCACCATGGTAGCCATGATGGCGCCATTGCACCTGCTGAACGGCGGCCGGCGCCTGCTGTGACGCGGCACCGGGCATCATCGGAGCGGCAGCCGCAGGAGCGGAGGCCACGGCGAGCGAACCCAGCACGAGCGCGGCTGCGGGCAACATGCGCGATATCATCATTGAACTCTCCCTGTTTCTTGAAATCCGTTCGACATCGTCAGGCGCTCCGAGAGCCGGCTGCGCAGACGGTCTGCTGCGACAACGGCTGGTACCACCGACCGTTCCGATGTTTGGCTGCGACGGAGTGCGCGGGCCGCCTCCGCACACAATCAAGTTCCCTTGCCTGCATCGGATGCAACGCTGCGTCCGGTGACCCGAAACACGTCGAGACGCGTAACCGCCCGCAGGTGGTCGATGCGCAGCCGGTCGCGATCCGCGCAGCCGATGCGGGGGGATCGATCAGCGCCGCACCACGACAGGCGGCGGAATAGCTCGGACGCCACCGCTCCCTCGCCGCTCGGCGCGGGCAGCGGCAGTGAGCAGAGCCGCACCGGCTGCCAGCGCCCCTAAGGCCAGTCCGGCGCGAAGCCAGGCCGGATTGAATGGAAACACCCGCGGCGACGCCTGCCGGTCGAACCTGCCATGCGCGCCAGGGTCGCCGCGGCCGGCCGCAAACAAATTATCAGGCCGGTTCGGCATCTCCGGCTCGGCGCTGGTCTCGTTATCAGTGCCGGCACGTGCCAGGATGCGATCGGCGACGGACGGCATCAGCATCTGCGCAACGATCGCTTTGACGACGGAGGCTCCGACCCAATACTCGCGCGGCGCCCGCTCGGCGGCGCGAACCACCGCCTCGGCGATCGCTTCAGGCTGGTAGATCGGCGGCACCGGTGCCGCCTTGCGATCGAATTTGTTGCGCGCCCAATCGAACTGCGGCGTGTTCACCGCAGGCAGATGCACCATGGTGAGGGTGACGGCGCTGTTCTCGTTCAGCAGCTCACTGCGCAGCGAGTCGATGAACCCACGGGTTGCAGCCTTGGCGGCGCAATACGGTGCCTGGAATGGAATCGAGCGATACGCCAGTGCCGAACCGATCGAGATGATCGCACCGCGGTTGCGCGGACGCATGTGACGCAGCGCCGCCAGCGTGCCATGCACTTGGCCGAGATAGCTGACCTTGGTGACTTGGTGAAATTCGTCGGGCGTCAGGTCGCAGCTCGCGCCGTCCACCGTGACCATCGCATTGTTGACCCACAGGTCGATCGGACCGAGATCGGCCTCGACGCGCTCGGCCGCGTCGAATATCGCCTTGGCATCCGCGACATCAGCCTCGATCACCAGTGCTTCGCCGCCGAGGCGAATGATCTCACGCCGGGTGCTTTCGAGTCCCTCGCGCCCTCGCGCAATCAGGCCGACTTTGCAGCCGCGGCGACCGAACGCCACCGCGATCGCCCGGCCAACGCCGGCACTGGCGCCGGTCACCACCACCGTTTCGATGACGTCGCGCCTGGTCATCAGAACTCCCTTTGCGATCCGGACAAAGACGATTTGTCCCGACAACGCAGGGGCAGCGTTTCAGGTTGCTCTGCCGAAGGAGAAATCTCAGTCAGGCTGCAACGACGGCACAAACACACAAGGGACGGCGCTGAGCCGTCCCTTGTCATCGTTCACGAGATGGATGCCGCGCGGCTCAGCCCTTGGCGATCGGCACCGCGACGAAGCGGGCAGCCGAGTCCGCCGTCTTCACCCGCATCAGCACGGTCTTCTTGCCGTCCTTGCTGGCTTCGGTCAGCGCGTTGCGGACGTCGCCCGTATTGGTCACCGCCTTGCCGCCGACGTCGAGAATGACGTCACCGGTGCGCAGGCCCTTGTCGGCGGCAGGCCCGTCCGGATCGATGCCGGTGACGACGACGCCGTTCTTGCCGGCACCGTCGACGTCGCTGGCCGGCGCTACGCGCAGTCCGAGATACGGGCGGGCACCGTCGCGATCACCGCTGTTGTCGGCGACCTTCTGATGATCCCCGGGCATTTCGGCGAGCGTCAGATCGATGGTCTTGGACTGGCCGTTGTGCAACACGTCGAGCTTCACCGAGGAGCCCGGCGTCAGCGTGCTGATGGTGCGGGCCAGCGCGCGGGAGTCCTTGACCTCCTTGCCGTCGACCGCAGTGATCACGTCGCCGGCCTTGATGCCGGCCTTCGCGGCCGGGCTGCCGTCCTGCGGGCTGTCGACCAGGGCGCCGCGGGCCTGCTTCATGCCGAGGCTGTCGGCGATCTCCGCCGTCACCGGCTGCACCTGAACGCCGAGCCAGCCGCGGGTGACGTAGCCCTTGTCCTTGAGCTGCGACACCACCAGCTTCGCGGTCGCGGCCGGAATATCGAAGCCGATGCCGACCGAGCCGCCCGATGGCGAATAGATCGCGGTGTTGACGCCAATCACATTGCCATTGGTGTCGAACGCCGGACCGCCGGAATTGCCCTTGTTGATCGGCGCATCGATCTGCACGTAGTCATCATAGGGGCCCGAGCCGATGTCACGGCCGCGCGCCGAAACGATGCCGGCCGTCACCGTGCCGCCGAGACCGAACGGATTGCCGACCGCGATCACCCAGTCGCCGACTCGCGCCGGCGCATCGGCGAAGTTGACGTGCGGAAAGTCGGTCTTGCCGTCGACCTTGATCAGCGCCAGGTCGGTCTTGTCGTCGGTGCCGACGACCTTCGCGGTATAGATGGTGCCGTCATCGGTGGTCACCTGCACCGACTTGGCGTGATCGACTACATGATTGTTGGTGACCGCGTAGCCATCGGCAGTGATGAAGAAGCCGGAGCCTTCGCCGGTGATCATCTGGTGCCGCTTCGGCGTGCCTTCAGGACCGCGGAAGCCGAACTGACGCTCGAACTGCTGGAACGGCGCGAGGCCGCGCGGCATCTGCATCTGGTCGCCGTCACCATCGTCACGCACCAGCGGCGTGGTCTGGCGATCGTCGTCGATCTTGACCCGGACCGAAATCACCGCCGGCTTCACCTTGTCGACCAGATCGCCGAACCCTGCCGGCGCCGGCTTGCCGTTCTCGGCCGCGTAGGCCGGAGACGTCAGCGACGGCATCTCGCGGTCGAGATAGCCGGCGCCGCCGAGCGCCACCACCATGCTCAAGCCGGCAGCGGAGGCCAGCAGCGAGAGACGCCGCGGCCTCAACACTTTGCGGATATGAGCCTCGGTTTGAGCTGATACGTGGTCGAACTGGTCGCCTTGCATGACGTGGTCTCCATCTGGTCGATCGTGAACGTGAAACGATGAGACCGAATATAGGAGAGCGACCTTACGGCGAGCTGTGCCGGATATTAATCTTCGGCAAGATGCTATCACGCGCACGCGAGCACAGACCGGAGTTTTGCGCAGAGAGAGATTGAAAACGCGGTGCTTACTTACGATTCTGTAAGGGCAGATCAAATGCGAGATTGGCTCACGCGCGAGAGTGACGGCGTCTGCGCTGGCACACGCCGTCGCCTGCTCGCTTAGCGGCGCTTCATCGAGACCGAGATCTGCCGCACGTCATTGCCTTGCGGAACGATCGTGACCGACTGCGACGCGCCGCGGGACGCGACCGACAACGAGGCATTGAAGCCCGGCCCCGCCACCTGCGCCGAGATATTGCCGCCGCGCACCGTGCCCGACACATTGCCGGTGACGTTGCGGGTCGCCTCGCTCCAGGTCCCCGAGAGGCGCCCCCCGGTCTCTTCGACGTTGCTCGAAATGTCGAACTTGTAGCTGTCGCTGGCGCAGGTCAGCTTCTGCTGCATCAGACGGCCGTCGCCGCCGACCGCGTAAGACGCCTGGCAGCGAATCCGCTCGGCGGAGCCGTCCGACATCTGCACCCGTCCATTGCCCGCCCAGTATCCGGCCAAACCATCGAAAGCCCCCGCAGCCACACCCGCAGTGGGCGCGAGCAGCAGCGCACCAGCGAAGCCGGCGGCGAGGACGGGAGCGGCGAAACGAAAGGTCATGAGGGCCTCCGGAGGACGAACGACAGCAAGCGGCGCGGAACCCCGCCGCGCGGGTCTTGCACAACGATCCTGCCGGCGTTCGGTTTCATCGGCCCGCGGCCGTAGCTCTAGCCGAGCAGCGCGATCAGCGTGCCGACGACCACGCCGGCGCAGGCGCCGGACAGGACGAAAACCGAGCCCCACAACAAAAAATAGCCGACCACCGCGCCGAGCGTCTTGTCGAGGTGGTCGCCGTACATCCAGAACGAGGCCGCACAACCGGCGAGGACAATCGCCGCGATCGCGACTCTCAGCCACAGCGCCTGGCGCGACGCGCGCGCCACGAACCAAGCGCCCCACCCGACGGCGGCGGCGAGCAGCACCCAGCCAATGATCAAACGGACGGCCATGATGGTTTCCAGGGTACAGAGGACGACCTACGCCGTGGAGTCGACGAACGGATGACGGATCGCCGCCACGGCGGATTTCCATTACATTATCGGCGCGCTGGCGTCCCTGCCCGGTCGTGGACCTTACGGAATTACCCTGCCGCCGATGTGATGGTGAATGGCTCTCCCTTCTGATTCCGATTCGCGCGAGCCGTCGCCGCTGTTTCAGGGCCGCGGGCTGACCAAGCGATTCGGCAGCTTTGTCGCCAATTGGGCGATCGATCTCGACATCGCCGGCGGCGAAGTTCACGCGCTGCTCGGCGAGAACGGCGCCGGCAAGTCGACCTTGGTGAAGATGATCACCGGGCTGCTGCAGCCGGACGAGGGCCGGATGATCTGGCGCGGGACGCCGATCGCGTTCGCAGGCCCGGCGGAAGCGCGAGCTTGCGGCATTGCCGCGGTGTCGCAGCACTTCGCGCTGTTCGACAATCTCACCGTGGTCGAGAATGTCGCGCTCGGGCTCGATCGCCGGGTTTCGGTCGGCAAGCTGGCGGCGGAGTTGGAGCAGATCTCGGAGCGCTACGGCCTGCCGCTCGATCCCAAGCGCGAAGTATGGCGGCTGTCGGTCGGCGAGCGGCAGCGGATCGAGATCGTCCGCGCACTGCTGCAAGACCCACAGCTTCTGATCCTCGACGAGCCCACCGCGGTGCTGACACCTGCCGAAGCCGACAGGCTGTTCGACGTGCTGGAGCGGCTGAAAGCGGACGGCCGCGCGCTGTTGTACATCTCGCACAAGCTCGACGAAGTGAGGCGGCTTGCCGGCGTCGCCACCATCCTGCGCGCCGGCCGCGTCGTCGGCAGCTGCGACCCGCGCCAGGGAAGCGCCGCTTCGCTGGCCCGGACGATGGT